>DALYIW010000004.1:13807-28927 GCA_031970155.1 Coleofasciculaceae cyanobacterium CTOTU46601
GAAACCAGCCTTTCCATGATTGGCTACGATGTTGTGACAGCGGCTGATGGAGAAGAAGCCCTAGATACCTTTCGTAACGCTGACCCTGACTTAGTAGTTTTAGATGTAATGATGCCAAAGCTTGATGGCTATGGAGTCTGTCAAGAGTTGCGGAAAGAATCTGATGTCCCCATCATTATGCTAACGGCTCTGGGTGATGTGGCTGACCGAATTACAGGTCTAGAGTTAGGTGCTGATGACTATGTTGTCAAACCCTTTTCTCCTAAAGAATTAGAAGCCCGAATTCGCTCAGTGCTTCGACGGGTTACCAAAGAAGGATCCTCTGGCATTCCCAGTTCAGGCGTAATTCATGTAGGGAGTATCAAAATTGACACGAACAGGCGGCAGGTTTATAAGGGAGATGAGCGCATCCGGCTCACTGGGATGGAGTTCAGTCTCCTGGAATTGCTAGTCAGCCGCTCTGGAGAAGCGTTCTCTCGTTCAGAGATTCTACAGGAAGTGTGGGGTTATACGCCAGAGCGTCACGTAGATACCCGTGTAGTTGATGTTCACATCTCACGGTTACGGGCAAAGTTGGAAGATGACCCTAGCAATCCGGAGCTGATTCTTACAGCACGAGGTACTGGTTATTTGTTCCAACGTATCATTGAACCGGGGGAGGAATAATTAAAAAATAACAATTCACCAACTATCTTTTAGGAGTATTAACTCAATTGGAAACTCATAAGGAAAAAATCCTCGTTGTCGATGACGAAGCTAGTATCCGCCGCATCTTGGAAACTCGCCTTTCCATGATTGGTTACGAAGTCGTCACAGCTGCTGATGGAGAAGAAGCCCTAGATACCTTTCGTAATGCTAACCCTGACCTGGTAGTTTTGGATGTAATGATGCCAAGACTCGATGGCTACGGTGTTTGTCAGGAGTTACGAAAAGAATCTGATGTCCCGATCATTATGCTAACGGCTCTGGGTGATGTGGCTGACCGGATTACAGGTCTAGAGTTAGGTGCAGATGACTATGTGATCAAGCCCTTTTCTCCTAAGGAATTAGAAGCCCGGATTCGTTGTGTCCTCAGACGGGTTGAGAAAGTGGGATCGGCGGGCATTCCCAACTCAGGGGTGATTCATATCGGCAGTATCAAAATTGATACGAACAAGCGGCAAGTTTACAAGGGAAATGAACGCATCCGGCTGACGGGTATGGAGTTCAGTCTCTTGGAGTTATTAGTAGGTCGTTCTGGAAAACCGTTCTCTCGTTCGGAGATTTTACAAGAAGTGTGGGGCTTTACGCCAGCACACCACGTTGATACCCGTGTTGTGGATGTCCATGTTTCAAGGTTACGAGCGAAGTTGGAAGATGACCCCAGTAATCCAGAGCTAATTCTCACGGAACGAGGGATGGGTTATTTCTTCCGGCGAATTCTTGAATCAGAGGAGGATTAAAAAGTTATGGATTATGAGTTATGAGTTGAAGAAATTTAATTCAAAACTCAACACTCAAAACTCATAACTATTGGTTAATTATGGCAAAACCCGATCAAAACTATGTCCTGCGTCAGCTGCCGTTTGTCGTTGGAGGATTAGCCAGTGTACTGCTGCTGACGAACCGACTGCTAACACCTCAGCTGACAGATTCTCAAGCTCGCTCTGATGCTTTGGGGGTTATTTTATGTGCGATGTTAATTTTGACGGGTTTACTGTGGCAGCAGGTGCAAGTGCGATCGCCTGATGCTGTCGATCTCATCGGAGAACAGGGTTTTGAACTGCTACCAGGACTACCGGATGAGGTGAAAACTGAGCTAGCGTGGGCGTCACATCTATTGCTAACGAATACAGCAACGCGATCGCTCGTCGTTTACTATCAAGGCAAAGTTCTGTTACGTCGCGGCATCTTAGGCGTTAACCCAGAAGTCAAACCCGGAGCAATCTTGCAACGGGTACTGGAAAAACAAAAAGCCGTTTACTTAGTTAACCTCAAGTTATATCCTGGGCGCATCGAATTTGACTACTTGCCCGAAAATACTCAAGGCGTTATCTGTCAACCTATTGGCGAGCAAGGAGTCTTAATTTTAGGAGCAAACGCCCCCCGCAGTTACACAAAACAAGACGAGAATTGGATAGAGGGGATTGCTGACAAACTGGCAAATACCCTCAGTCGATTTGCAGATAATTTTGTAACTACTGAGATTTAAATGTCGATAACAGTTCTTTACTGGATACTAATTGCTGTCATGTTTGTGGGTGTTGTCGGGGCAGTTGTTCCCGGCATTCCCGGCCCCAGCTTGATTTTAGGAGCAATTTTGGTTTGGACGGTTGTCCTGGGTTTTGGGAATGTCAGTTGGGCACCACTGATTGCCATATTCGTAATTTTGATACTTAGCGCCGGGGTTGAACTGTTAGCCACCTACTGGGGGGCGAAACAAGCTGGGGCGAGTAAATGGGGTCAAATTGGTGCTCTAGTTGGTTTAGGACTAGGTTTTTTTGGTCTTTTGCCAGCTTTACCTTTAGGCGGTCCCTTGCTGGGTATTCTGATAGGTCCTCTATTGGGAGCAATTATTGGAGAGTTTCTCTATCGGCGGGAGTTGCCTTTAGGAGAAAGAACCCAGCAGTCGGTGAAGGCTGGTGTGGGGGTTGTGGTAGGTTCGCTGATTGGAAATTTGATTGAGGGGTTGCTGGCACTGGCTGCTGTTGTTATTTTTGTTATCTCTACTTGGCCGCAGGTGATGGGCTAAAAATAGAGTTTGATTGAAGCATTAACTCCAGGTTTTCCTGCGCTCTATTAGTTTGACTACAATTTCTTCATGCATAGAGCGACTAATGGGATAGAAGTACGCCCAAATCAAGCCCCCAACTAACACTAAAGCTGGCACCGGACCAATTAACAGACGGATTGCCCATAGTGCTGAATCTGGCTGAGATGGAATCGGCTTTCCGGGAGTGCTGGATATGAAGTTTGCCCAGTCCAAGATTTTGCCGACTAGGAAAAGTGCGATCGCCACAGCAATTTTTTGCAGCTGCACCACCAAACCATAGAAAATTCCCTCTCGCCGCTGCCCGGTGTTGAGTTCATCAAGATCCACCACATCAGGTAACATCGACCAAGGCACCAAGTAAGCCGTAGACAAACCAACTCCCACGATTACCGCTAAAACATACATCAATCTCACTTGACTCGGTTGTAGGAAACACAGCCCCACTAAAGCACCTATTGTCAGAGGAATTCCCATGCAGTAAATCGCTTTTTTTCCAACTCGCTGACCAACTTTGCTCCAGAAAAAGATCATACTGAGGGCTGTACCTTGGACAGCAAGAGCTGTTTGGGTAATATATTGGTCTGGCAGTCTCATCAAGTTAATCACGAAGTAGGGCAGAATTGCCGCCGTTAGCTGTAAACCCAACCAAGAGCATAGATAAATGCCAATGACGCAAACAAAGGGGAAATTACTGAAGGCAATCTGAAACTGTTGCCTGATCGGTAAAGGTGACACCAGAGTTACTCGTTGGCGTTGATTTTGGATTGCCTTGTAGCGTTTATGGGTACCCCAAACACAGACAAAAATTGCAGACATGGCAATAATTCCACAAATTCCTCCCAGAATTAGATACCGCTGGGAAGGAGAAGCAACTTTAGCAAAAATCACCTGAGCTAAAGTCAGAGAAAGGATACTAGCACCAATACTAAAGGCAGCTTTAAAGCTAACTAGGCTGATGCGTTCGTCATAGCCAATAGTTAATTCCGCAGCTAAGGCACTGTAGGGAACAGCAAAGGCTGTAAAAGCGACATAAAACAGCAGAGCAATTCCACTGTAGTAGCCAAACAGTAGCCACTGATTGGTGGTGGGTGGAACCAACCATTGTAAGAAAAAGCATATCGCCAAGGGAAGAGCGCCTCCAAGCATCCAAGGGTAGCGCCTACCTAAGGGGGAATGAGTGCGATCGCTCCACCAACCAATCATCGGGTCGTTAATAGCATCCCAAACCTTACCAACTAATAACACGCTGCCAGCTAAGGTAGGATTTACACCAGCTACATTCGTGAGAAAAAATAGCAGGAAAAATACCAAGATATTGTTAGGAATCTCCCCTCCAAACTCTCCAACTCCATAGGCAAGTTTGGTCTTCAAATTCAGGTTTTCGCTATCAGCCGTAAGAGAAATACCATTAGGAGGATGATTCATTTAAATCCGCTACAACTTTTTTTAAACTGACAATTACTCTACCCTCACTTTGACGGACGATTAACTCGAATCAATTTGCCTCTTAAGATTTCTTTAGCAGAAATAGCTTCGTTTATCCTCACTGCCATCTGGTTTCTATCTGGATCGTCAGAGCAGACAATGATACCACTATGGTCAGGCTGTAGCCGATGCAGCCGGACAAAATTAAATCGGTTAATTGTTATAACGGCTCTGTCATGACTCACAGCAAAAGCTAACACATCATCATCTTTACTCAGAGCATCCAGAAGCGTTTAACGGACTATTCCTGTTTGGAAACGGACTGTTTATGCTTGTCGCTCCGATGGCGTGGTATGACATCGTTCCTGGCGTGACCGACACGGGTTCCTTTAATCAGCACTTCATCCGCGATATTGGGATTGTTCAGATGTTCCTCGGTGCTGCTTTCGGGATCGGGATGATCCAACCAGCGCACCGCTTTGATCTGTGGGCTGCTGCAACGTTATGGCTGATGGCTCATGCCAGTTTCCATCTGTGGGAAGTTGCAGTCGGCATTTCCTCTGTATCGTCCATTTCGCGCGATTTTCCGGCTGTCACTCTCCCAGCTTTGATTGGCGTTGCGCTGACGGCATGGGCCTGGCACACCAGACCACCAAGCAAGCTAGCATGACCAGGAATAGCCAAGCTGTAGCAACGCATTAACGAAGCCTGTTTGCAACAAGTATGAAGTTGAAGATTTAAAGTTTGACTTTTTGTAACATTTTTGAGCTACTATCCCAGAGAGTTCAACGCCATGCTAGGGTAGTACGTGAGAATAAGTTCGGTGACGGTTTTGTTTCTAGTATTGATGGGCGTTTCCCTTTTGGTCTTGACAGGCTTCTCTCCGAAATCTAAATCTCTACAAACCTCTGATTTGGGAGACAATCTATGTCAATTTATGTAGGCAACTTATCCTACGAGGTCAGTCAAGAAGACCTCACTGAAGTTTTTGCAGAATATGGTTCTGTAAAGCGCGTTCAGCTACCAACAGATCGTGAAACAGGTCGTCTACGCGGCTTTGCTTTTGTGGAAATGGGTACTGAAGATGAAGAAACGGCTGCTATTGAAGCCCTTGATGGTGCTGAATGGATGGGTCGTGACATGAAAGTGAACAAGGCAAAACCTCGCGAAAACAGAAGTCCGTCTGGTGGCAACAGAGGAAACAATAGTTTCTCTCGCCGCTACTAAGTTTTGAGGCTAAATGCTTTAAAGTCTGCTCCTACTAGCTGCTAGCAGAGAGTTAGGTATTAATCAGCTTCATTAGCCTCAGTCACTAAATTCACTGTAAAAAGGATTAAGCACAAATGCTTAATCCTTTTTATCGTATGGGATGGGCATCTTGCTTGTCTAGATTAGACCTCTTGCATAAGTAGTAACGGAGGGTCTATAAAAACCCATCCCACAAAACTCATTTTTTCTTTAGGACTTACGCAAATTTCCTGTTGAAGGGCTATATGTAGGGGTGAACGGCCGTTCACCCCTACTATGCGTGGTATCCATGCGTCAATCCTGTTTTTGTTGGGTAGGCGACACGAGCAACCCTTGAATTTGATGCAAAAGAATGAGAGCAAGAGGTCTATAATGCAAGTTCTCAAATTCATCCTATGTACTTTAATGGTGAGATACAAAGGTTGTGTGTTGTTCGTAATTTGTTGGCAAGTATTCTTTACAAACAACCAACAACAAACAACCAACAACACCAACTTTCTGTAAAAAGTTTTTCCCTGATAACTTACTCTTCTTTTTTTGAAATCTGTTCAATCTCTACGATCTTCAACGGGATTTTCACTTGTTGCGATTGGGGAATAACTTGAGCATGGGATGTGCCAATTAGACAGGCTTGAGCTAAACTAACACCTTCCAGGTTAGCCCCTTCTAACTCAGCACACAGTAGATTTGCTCTCGCTAAATTCGCCCCGGCTAGATTCGCGCCTCGCAAATCTGCCTCCTCTAAATTAGTTTCGCTCAAGCTAGCCCCTTGTAAATCTGCTTGAGAGAGGTCTGCTCCTTTAAGATTAGCTCCGTTAAGATTAGCTCCCCTCAAGTCGGCCCCCCGTAGGTCAACGCCTTGCAAGTTTACGCCCATCAGATTGGCACCACTCAAAAAAGCGCCTGTGCAAGACGCTTTAGAGAGTTTTGCTCCCATCAAGTTCGCGCCTCGGAGGTTGCTCCCCCGCAAGTCAGCACCCGTCATGTCAGCTTGCATCAGGTTGGCTCCCAGGAAATTTGCTCGTAAGTCAGCTGCCGCCAATTTGGCACCAACTAGGTTAGCTCCATCCAGACGGGCACCATTGAGATTAGAGCTAGAAAAGTTGGTTCCTACTAGAGTTGCGCCAGCAAGATTAATACGATCTAGTTGGCTTCCAGAAAAGTTTTCGTCTTCTAAGTTGGCTCCTGGTAGCTGCTTGAGTTTCCCCGCCCGAATTGCATCTATATCCATCTCTAATTCCTGAATCCTTAAGCCTTTCTAGAAGAAGTACCCGACGATCGCGCCTCTTCATGAGTTGGGGAATCGATCAACCACATTCCCGCTGCAATTTTAGGTTGATTCGCCTGCAAGCTCATGCCTTGTAGCATTCCCATTACTAGTAGAGCTAGAGCTTCAACAAGTTTAGGGTCAAAAACCTCACCAGCTTGACGTTGACATTCGGCTAATGCTTTAGACAAAGTTTCTTCACGGCTGAGAGTTTCTTCCTCCCCTTGTTCCTGAAGTATCCGTAGCTGTCTGACTTGCCATTGAAACTCTCGAACTAAACCTAGAATTCTCGACTCTAAGGGGATAGCATCATAGGCTAATGCCGCTGGGGTGCCAGTGCCGTTCCACCACTCGGTTTGGTGAGTGATGATTTGAGCGATCGCTCTCAATTGTGGCATGGCTCGCAATGCCTGCACCCCCGGCATCAGTGGGCAGCTAGGTGCTTCGTCCTGGGCGTGAACTGCACTGACTAGTTCAGAACCCAGCCCATACAGTAAAGCAGCAAGACGTAAACGTTTCAGCTGCCAAGCTGGTAAATCTAACAGTTGCCCCATTGCCTCTGACAGTGATGCCACCTCAGCTGCTGCCATGGGGTTCGCTGCATTTGCCTGATCAATCAGCTGCGCCATCCGTAAGAATGCCTGCATTTCATTAGAAAGCAGGTTGTCATCCAAAGCTTGTTCTTGAATTGGCGCGGCAAACAGTTCAGTTTCTCCGAGGTGGGATAAATCTTCGTGACTATGTTGGAGATAATCCACCACACGCGACACGACTACTCCAATGTCATCTCGCGGTTTCGTGCCATAGGTAGCAACAATCTTCTGAACTTGTGCGATTAAAGCTTGTTGCAAGTCCTGATTGTAATTACCAACATGGGCGATCGCTAATTCCACTGTCTCCTGTACCAATTCCGGCTCAAATGTCCAGAAACCGTAGAACTTCCGCTCTAAGTCATTTTCTGGCTGCCCTTTAGCACCATAGTCTGACGCTGATAACTCCTGGCATAACACCATGGCGGCATAGGTTTCAGACAAAATCATCAGGTGCCACTCTTGAGCCACAGGGTCAGAAGGTTCCAAACTTACAATTGAAACATTCGACAGCTGGCTGGTGGGATGTTCTGCAAAGCCGGCATCAGGTGCCGCCATTATCACCACCTGAGATGACTTTTTGGCTATCTCTCCGTATCGTTCGGCCTCTTGCAAGTACCACTTACCGCGCTGAAAAGCCGTAATCATCAAAGGATCACTGTTAGACTCCAGAATAAAGTCTTCCAAGGCGTGACACAATGCCACCAGTGTGTTTTTGTAATAAACCCCAAAGTTTAGAGGTCTATTACCTCCTTGATGGGCTGTTTCTAGCTTTTGTAAAATCGAACCTTCCAGCATTGTTTGGCTTTAATAAATCAACGGTCAAGAAACAACGAACTGTAGATAGATCAAGGACACTAAAAAATTTTGAGCTTTTCCAGTAATTGTATGGGTAACTACAGAAAGTTGCCCAGACTCTTACCGAACACTCACCAATTGCTTAGTCTTAGATTCAACTGGTGCAGCCAGCGCTTCCTCCAAGTCGGCACAACCCAATCTGGCTTCAAGAATCTTCATTACTTCGCGTCCGAAGTCATTAGGGTTTTGCCGCCAAGCTTGCAGGCATACTTCACCGAAGAAGGAACCGAGAGGTTCTGGATTCCACATCAGTTTTTTCACCGTCCAAGGCTTCAGGTTCATTGGGTCATAGTTCCGGTTAAGAACGTTGTTTTGAAAAGCATACTCTTCCAGATGAGTATGCGGTTGTAGACCGATGAAGAAAATGGCAGGTTCAACCTTATCTGCACCAAAGATGCGTTCTAACTCTCGATGATAGGCGATGGTCTGACGAATGGTTTCTGGTCGCTCGTCAATTACATTGAAGGAGTAGTTGACAGATACCAAATCATTAAAGCCAGCTGCTTTCAAATCGCGGCAGTTTTCCAATACCGTGCGTAGGTTATAGCCCATCCGCATCTTCCGCACGAGTTCTTGTGAACCGCTGGTAATGCCGATTTCAAAGTAATTCATTCCGGTTTGCACCATCAGCTTACATAATTCGGGCGTCAGATTATCGGCCCGGATGTAAGCCGCCCAGTGAATGTCTGTCATGCCAGAGTCAACAATTTTCTGCAATAGTTCAACGGCATCGTCGATGAACTTACGCGCCGGGATGAATTGAGCATCGGTGAACCAGAAGTTACGGATACCTCGGTTGTAGAGTTGGCGCATTTCTGCCACAACTTCATCAGCTGGGTTAATTCGTACCTGTTTACCTTCAACTACTGTATAGATGCAGTAGCAACAGTTGTGTGGGCAACCTCGCTTAGTTTGGACACCAATGTAAAAGTCCTCTTCTTGCAGGTAATAGACAAATTCTGGCCAGATGCTTTGGATGTAGTCGTAGTTACAAGCGCTTTTCTCAATGGGAGTAGGCCACTCATGTATCATGCGATCGCGTGGCTTGGTTTCACCCACTACATAGCAGCGTTCATCCCGAAACTCTTGACCTCGAAGCACTTTTTCTAGTAACGCTTCCCCTTCACCAACGGAAATAATGGTTCCGGTTGGTAACTCTCTGCCTAGCTGCTCATAAAATACGCTCACCGCCCCACCGCCGACAATCGCCCGAACCTTTGGATTATATTTTTGAGCGCGTTTCAGCCCTCTGGCAATCAACCCCCGATTGCGCCAAAGCTCTGCATAATAAGAAATGGCTAAACGCAATAGCCCAAAAGCACCGCGTAACTTTAAAAAGGGATTCCAAGCATAGAAAAACTCAAAGGCGTTTTGTAGAGGATTGCCACCTCTCCCTCCGACTGGGGCATAAATTTGGATGTCACGCCAGGAAAATACCAGCAGTGTCGGTTGAAACTCGTCCACACACGCATCAAGGGCGGTTGCAAAATCCAAGGGAGGCACGGTTCCCAAGTCAAAAATACGTTGCTCAACCTCTGGAAAGAGTTTGTGAACGTGATCGGCTAAGTAGACAACACCAAACGGAAAGATGGGATTGCAGGGAAGGCGAACATATAGAATTTTCTGTTGCATTGTAAATTTCGTGCTATAGTCTTTTTTTCTTTTGAATAGGTCTCTTGTTTAAAAACGAGAGCTTTATGACTTATTACCTCTCCAAGGTTAAGCGTTCCAGCAATGCCAACCCTGGACGGGGTTTACCATTGTGCTTTCCTTGTGGTTGCACCACGCAACTGTCATACTGATTCTGAAAAGGGTGTTCACATAACTTAACTTTAACAAGATTAATGACTTCTCTCAACTGTGTGGTATTTTTTCTGAGAAAGGATAGAGAAAATTAAAAGGAGAAAATAGGGGTATTGAGTCATTTAGGGTGAGATACGACTCGTATTTTTCCTCAAAAAAGCCGATTTTGCCGGAAAAAACAGCTCAATAGAAAAATTAGGAGTTTTCCTCCCGCTACATAGCTCAGATTGAGTCGGGAGGGGACACGATTGGTAGTCGGAGTTACAACCAGCCGGGATCACAGGTGCTAACGTGGTTGGAGTAATAACATCGACTCGGCGTCAGCACCTCAGAAATCATGGCTCAAATTCTAGATCCTCTTCCTTCAGATAAGAAAGATCACATACTTTGCTGCTATGTGAACGCCACTAGCCAAATACAAATTGCCAGAATTACAAATATTCCTAACTGGTATTTTGAACGTGTTGTTTTTCCTGGGCAACGTCTAGTGTTTGAAGCACTGCCGGATGCTCTATTGGAAATTCACACGGGCATGATGGCAAGTGCAATTCTTTCAGATACGATACCTTGCGATCGCTTGCAAGTAGAGGAAAACAACAATTCTTCTGCCCAATCTATTCCTAGAGAGGTAGCAGAAGTTACAGATAACAAACAACCCTTGGAAACCTTCAATAATAAAAACCGATTAACCTTAGAGCCTTTAGCACTGGCAGCTATGGGCTAGTTTATCTCAACTAATTAAATAGTTGACAACGTGAAAGGGGTTGCCAAACAGGTGACCCCTTTTTTTGTGACCTGGTGGTTTGGGGAATCCTACACCTTAATCTGTCACCATAGAGAGGAAAGTTCTCTACCCTGACTTTTAAGTCACGTTCATCCTTGAACTAAAGTTATAGCGCTTCCCGCTTCGAGGTGTTTCTAGTGAATCTACCTTCCTTTATCTGGTTATGGAAAATAGCCGCCTGGTCAATGGGCTTGTCTGTGTTGGCTTATTTAATCTTAGGTCTCACTGGCTTCAATCTGTTCAACCTACGTCAATCTAGGCGTTCACGACCAAGTTGGTTGCGACCTTTGCACTATATCACTGGTGTTGTGATGGTGAGTTTAGTCTTGCTCTTGCTGGCGATCGGTATTGTCGGCACCCTCGGTCATTTCGGTAATTTGGGGCACTCAGGACACTTAATTGCTGGTTTGTCTGTTGTAGCACTGGTTATGCTTTCGGCAGGGAGTTCTACTTTAATTAGCCCAGCACAACCTTGGGCGCGTGCCGTTCATGTAGGGACAAATATAACTCTATTGCTGGGATTGACTTGGGTTTCGTTCACGGGTTGGGACGTTGTACAGAAATATTTACCCTAAGCGCCATCTCTAGCCAGAAACTCCTGAAAACTGCTCAAATTAAAAAGATTTTTTCTTTCTCAAGAGTGGAGGAAGTTTTACAGCAATTCTGAGACAATAATTGGTACTATAGTTTTAATGTAGAAGCTCGGTTATTACTGGTTTTAACTATTTGTTCAGATTGACAAATTTACCACTCTTTGAATTCACCCAGGTATGAACAGATTTATTGGCTTAATTATCATGGTCGTTGCGATCGCCGCCCTGGCCGGAGCAGCTATTGGTTGGCGCTTTCCTTTCCTGGGGTCGAACCGGAGTGCAACCCAAATAAGCACGTCTCAAGAAGGTACACAAGGTCAACCTGCACGCCTAAGACAAGCTTCACGCTCTAGGCAGCAAACCGTAGCTCAAGACACGAATGTAAATGTAGATACAGATACGAATGTGAATACTGGTTCAGGACAATCAGGCTCCAACAAACCAGTGCCAGCACTATGGTAAAGTTTACCTCTGGATTTTTGAGTTAAATAATATTCCATTGAAGCCCCATAACGTAAAGTAAAGATTGAGGATTAGAGGCTGAACTCCATCACCTACAGAAGGCAACGCGAAAATAATCAAAAAAATAGTGGTGATGGGTGGTTTGGATCAAAAGCCGTAGAACCCTTTCTTTAAGCTCAGGTATGGAATTTATGCGATTAATACTCAAGATAGTTGTAGCTGGTACTCTAATAGGAGCAGTAAGTGGTTGTAGATTGACCAATCTGGGGCGAAATCAGGGTTCAAACCAGGTAGATGCTTCTCCAGAGGCGACCCCAGCTCAATCAGCAACCGGACAACGACGATTACGGGCTAATCAGCGAAACCAACAAGCTCGAAATAATCGGACAACCACAAATTCATCGGACGCTAATATAGATCCAGAGGCACCAGGGAATACTCAGTCAGTGCCAGCGCTATGGTAAGGTTGGTCTCTTGAGTTTTTAGTTTTTGGTGAGTTGAGAGGTAATAGCTAAAAACTGTGTAGAGGTGTCCGAAGCGCAGCTCAACTTTTAGAAATGAACGCAGCAAGTGATATTCTCATCATCGGCGGTGGCCTTATTGGATTAGCGATCGCCGTTGAGCTAAAGTTACGAGGTGCAACAGTAACGGTTGTAAGTCGTGACTTTAAACAGTCTTCCACTCTAGCAGCAGCAGGGATGTTGGCTCCTCAGGCAGAAGCGATTCCTGCTAGTCCTATGCTGGATTTATGCCAAAAATCTCGCCTATCCTACCCTGAATGGTGCGCCAAGCTTGAACAGCTAACAGGAGTTGATACAGGATACTGGCCTTGTGGCATATTATCGCCTGTCTATACTTCTCCAGAGCCAAGCAACGCTCAGAATGGATCCAGTGATCACACTTCTCAAGCACTCTGGTTAGACCGAGATGCTATTGAGTTGTATCAAGCAGGTCTAGGTTCAGAGGTTGTTGGTGGGTGGTGGTATCCCGAAGATGGTCAGGTAGATAATCGGGCATTAGCTCAAGCATTGCGGTCTGCGGCCCAGGAATTGGGGGTAGACATTCGTGAAGGTGTTGAAGTTGAGGCAATTGAGCAGCAAAATTGCCTAATTCGTGAGGTTAGAACGTCTGCTGGTGAGTTTAAAGCCCAGCATTACGTCCTAGCAACTGGTGCTTGGTCTAATGCCCTGTTGCCAGTGCCAGTGCGTCCGAAAAAAGGTCAGATGTTGTCTGTCCAACCACCAGCAACCAGTCAGCCTTTACCCTTACAACGAGTACTGTATGGTTCTGACATTTACCTGGTGCCGCGCCGAGATGGGCGGATTCTGATTGGGGCGACTGTTGAGGATGTGGGCTTTGCTCCCCATAATACTCCGGCGGGAATTCAGACTTTGTTAGCAGAAGCGATGCGGCTGTATCCCCCATTGCAGGATTGGTCAATTCAGGAATGCTGGTGGGGGTTTCGACCGTCAACGCCGGATGAGTTACCTATTTTGGGTACTAGTTCCTGCGAAAACCTGACTCTCGCTATCGGTCACTATCGTAATGGCATTCTCTTGGCACCGATAACCGCGATGTTACTGGCGGATTTGATTGAAACGAAAAAGTCTGACCCTCTGCTAGATCATTTTCGATGCGATCGCTTCTACACTAAATCATCCCCTGCTAAGACCAGTCCAATTATTAATTGCTCAAGCAACTCCTCGGTAACCCCCGTGCCTCAATCAAATTCCTTCTCACTCCTCACACCCCATCCCTCAACCCCCACCGAACAAACTTCAACTGACAAGCTAACCATCGCTGGTCGAACTTTTAACTCTCGCCTGATGACTGGGACGGGCAAGTATAGCAGCCTCGAATTAATGCGCCAGAGTATTGCAGCAAGCGGTAGTGAGATAGTTACCGTCGCCGTGCGTCGGGTTCAAACCAAAGCACCAGGACATGAAGGACTAGCTGAGGCACTGGATTGGACAAAACTGTGGATGTTACCCAACACGGCAGGCTGTCAAACTCCAGAGGAAGCTGTTCGAGTGGCGCGACTGGGTCGTGAAATGGCGAAGCTTTTAGGACAAGAAGATAATAACTTTGTCAAGTTAGAAGTGATTCCTGACACTAAGTATTTGCTACCTGATCCGATTGGTACTTTGCAAGCAGCAGAGCAACTGGTGAAAGAAGGATTTGCGGTGTTGCCTTACATTAATGCTGACCCCTTGTTAGCTAAACGCTTAGAAGAGGCTGGATGTGTGACTGTGATGCCCTTGGGGTCACCGATTGGTTCGGGACAGGGTATTAAGACTGCCGCGAATATCCAAATCATTATTGAAGAAGCTGGTGTGCCAGTAGTAGTAGATGCTGGGATTGGTACGCCTAGTGAGGCGGCTTATTCGATGGAGTTGGGGGCGGATGCTTTGTTGATTAATAGTGCGATCGCATTAGCACAAAATCCAGTAGCGATGGGTAAAGCCATGGGTATGGCAACTGAGGCAGGACGCCTTGCCTATCTCTCAGGTCGTATTCCGGTGAAAAGCTATGCCAGTGCTAGCTCACCTCTCACTGGTACGATTAATTAGAGAAAAATTTACAGCATCTTTATCTAAGTTTACGGGAAACTTATTAGTTTACCGTAAGTTAGCTATTGCCGAAGGTTATTACATATAGCCATCGTATTTTGTAGGGTGAGAAAATGCGATCGCTCTCAGTCTTCAAAGATGGCATCCAACGGCGATCGCGCCCTCAATAGCTTTTAATTTGATGCCGCGATCGCTTCATACTCTAATACACATTGAATAAAAATATAATTGAGCACGGCAAAAAGCTGTTCTAGATTGTAAATAGTGTAACCTTGAAAATTTCTGATAAAAGAATTTCCTTTTAGTTTTCCAAACTGCCAAAATTGACCGTTAGACACTATTCCAAATATCGTTTGCTGTTCGGATCGTTCGTTAATTTTCTGAATAGCAACCATTTCAGCCAAACATTGACCCCATCCCTTTATGAAATCGTCTCTTTTAGCTTCAACCGTCACGAAAAAAGGCTTTTCAAATACTTCTTTACCCAGAGGAGATCTCTGAGCTAATATATAATCGGGCACACCTGATAATTTTTCATCATAAGTAAGTGGTTTATGACTCCATAGAGTAAATTTATCGCGATAATTCCGATAGACTTCTTTCAAAACTGGAAAAATAATGGTTTCACAAACTGCATATTCGGATTCTGCAAATGTGAATTCTTTAAGGGAAAACTCCAAATCCTCTTTGAAGGATTCTCGAATAGTCATTTCTGTTTCGACGATATAGTCAGTCTCAGAAGAAGTGATTCCGTAATCTTTGAGAACT
>DALYIW010000004.1:28937-90039 GCA_031970155.1 Coleofasciculaceae cyanobacterium CTOTU46601
CCCCGACATTTTTGTAAGAATCAAAAGACACGAGCGTTTTATGCCAGCTAGAGGTGAAGCGCTGATAGCTAGTATAGAGCAACAGGAAACAGAAGCTCAATTCACAAATTATTTACTTATCAAAACTCAAACAGTGCAAGCCGTAGATATTGACCCAGTAGTGTCATCCGATGGGGTACAACATCCCCCGACTGTAACGGTGCGAGTCATGCTATCAGGGCAAGATAATTTGCTGCGACCAGGACTGAAGGGGTATGCTCACATTGAAGGGGAATCCTTACCGTTGTACCAGAAGCTGCAACGGGAGTTTGTGAAGCTGGTGCCAGTAGGTAAGTTTTTCTAGGGGTAGATGCTTTGTTGATTAATAGTGCGATCGCGCTAGCACAAAATCCAGTAGCCATGGGTAGGCAACTGAGGCAGGACGCCTTGCTTATCTTTCAGGTCGAATTCCGGTAAAAAGCTATGCCAGTGCTAGCTCACCTCTCACTGGTACGATTAATTAAAGTCAAGTACATACACTGTGTTTCTTTAAACAATTCTCTGTCTTTAAGAAGAGAAAATTTTTGATGAAGTAATGGTAGTGTCCTTAGAGGTACTGATAAGTACTCTTTCATTCCTTGTACACCCGTCTTACCCTGATGTGCTGAGATGGGTGTTTTATTAGGAGCAATCATCTTCCTCTACACAAGGCTCCTTAATACAAACCCATGCTTTCATAGCAGATTTCAATAGGCGTGAAGTACACAAACTAAACCTTAAAACTCGGTATCAAGCCCATCTCATTTCTGACGACTTTATTGTGCTGTAAATAAGATGTCATTAGTCATTAAGAGATAATTAATTTTTCTCTATATTCCTATATCTTTAACGACCGCTTCGAGCCATATAGCAAGTTTACGATAACTGATGAATTGTCCTCCTTTGTCGCAACGATAGACAAATAAAACACAAGCCCAACATTCAGCTCGTACAATTAGCGATTTGGGGATTTTCAGGAATTTGGCGATGAGGTCAATAGTAATGGGAAATTTATGAGGTTTAATCCGGCGAAATAAGATAGTCATGGTTGCTGTAGTTGATTAGAACTGAGATTTTGTGCGTTGTCAGCCAAATCTTGGGGAATATCGAAGATGACTTCAAATTCTGCGGCGGGTATAAAACGGTTGAGTAGTCTGAGATGGTCTTGGGCGTCAGTACGGTTGTAGAATCGTGCGACGGTATAGCATCTTAGGTCGGGTAAAAGACGGACGATCGCCCAAGGACGGCTGAAATCTTCAGGTTGCTCGATGCGTTGGTAGGTTTTGACTTCCCCTCCTCTAATTGTGTTGAGGGTACTTTGAACGATGCGTATGAGCTTTTCCCGTGCTGGAGTGGTGTCATTTGGAATGAGACTCCAGTCACTCACGGGTGCTGGTAGCCAAGTCAGTAGATAGGAAGTGCCTTCTTTGCTAACTTTCCAGGACAAGCGGCGAGTTTGTTTCAAGCATTGGTAATCTTTTTGCCTGAGAATAGCGCAAACGTTCTCGCCTTCTGTTTGAAGGCGTAGCCAGTCAGTATGCTTCATGGGATTATATTGTTGAAAGAATGTAAGGAATTAAGGGCAGTTAGAATGATGCCTGCCCTTTTTGTTTTCGTTTTGCCTCATGAGTAGTAAAGCATGAATATTCGCGCTTTACATATAATAGATTACAACATGCCCAAGGAACATGACAAGCGTCTTACGCCAGCCGATTTGCGTCAGCGCACAGGTTTAACTCAAGTCCACTTCGCTATTTTGATTGGAAAAAGTCCCTCAACTGTTGCTAAATGGGAAGCCCGGAGTGTATTACCTAGAGGAACACCATCTGAAATCAAGCGTCTGTGTGAGGCTTACAAATGCACTCTCGATGAACTAATTGAGGCGTTCGAGGGCATTGAACTCGACTCAGAGTGACCTGTTTTGGATTGAAGAGGAGGTAAGCGATCGCATTGCTGGTTTTTGACTTTCAACTAGGCGCTTTGCCTCTGCTTCGTTGGTGAGGACAGAAGTGGAGATGATTAAGTTTCTTAATTACTGAGAAGGTAGGAAAGACTAAACTCATTTTTCTTCAGCAAATTCTGACTCTATCTCTTTACTTATAGTTTTTATTTAATCTGGACTAACAAGGCTTTAACGAGATGATAAACAACAGGTACTGGAACAGCATTACCAAACTGTTTCATCGCAGTACTTTCGTTTTCATGCCTGATGAATCCATCAGGAAACCCTTGTATTTTACCAGCGTCTTTTGCAGATATAGGTTTAAATCTCTTTTTTTTGTAAATTTCCCTAATGAATTTATTTTTATACTCATCAGGGTCTTGACATCCTTTTATAGGAATCATTGCTACACAATCTTTAGTTCCTGTAGCTGTCAGAGTAGGAATTATATCTGAATGTGGCAAGAACACTCTATAAATACCATTAATGCCTCTAGAGTTTTTAGAATTAACAAACTCATATCCTCTGTTTTCTACATATCGAATAATATTCTTTTTTATTAATCTATCAAGTTCTGTTTTTTTTATGTTTGGTATTAGTTCAGTTAAATCTTGAAAAGATAATGGATTTCCATCTTTATTTCCATATTTTTTCTTTCTTCTATTTTTTAGAATCGTATAACAAATTAGCTTTTCCCTTTTAGTAGTTCTTATAATATCCCAAGAATGAATAGTGCTGTGACCATTCCTTGTATCACAAAAGGTAAAAAAATCATTTAATTCATCATCTTTCTGAAACCGATTTCTGGATGAAGGTATTTTGCTTCCAAATAAAACGCTTGAATCAATTTTATCCTTGATCAAACTACTGCAATCTTCAAGTCCATCAATAAAATTAAAAAGTTTAGGTTTTAGTTCCAGTGGTTTGGGAAACTCAAATAATTGAGAGTTTTCTAAATCTTTTCTAATGCCCACTATAAAAACTCTTTCTCTGTTTTGTGGCACTCCAAAATCATAGGAGTTTATTAAGCGTGAACTTACCTGATATCCTATTTCTTGAAGACTTTTAACTATGTTCTCAAAACTCTGTCTATTTATAGGGTCTATCAAGCCTTTTACATTCTCAAATATAAAAGCTTTTGGCTTATTGATTTTCACAACTCTGATAACGTCAAACCAAAGTTTTCCTCTTGGATCATCAAAGCCTTTTAACTTTCCAGCGACAGACCAAGGCTGACAAGGAACTCCACCAACTACTATATCTGCTTCAAAGGGAAATTTATCTATATTTTTAATGTCTCCAAAATTTACTTCTGCTGTAGTGGAATGATTAAGGAAATTTTGCTGATAAACTTTAATAGCTTCTTTGTCAATTTCAGAATACCCTAAGCATTTTCCTCCTAATTCTTCTAAGGCAATTCTAAAGCCTCCAACTCCAGCAAATAAATCTACAAATGTAAATTTAAACAATTCAAACGTGAAATTGAATGGCTTAAATAATTCTAACTGTTTAACAACAGATGTTTGGTTTATCAGAGCTTCCATTGCCACAACAAGTTAGCGATATTGACCAGTAAATTTAATAATAAAATATATCTTACCAAATTCTTACTCAAGAAAGTGTGGAAGATGTATAAATTGTAGAGCAAGATATAATCGACTCGACCATCGAAGTTGGCAGCGGTTGTGAATGGAAAGGTAGGGGAGCAGAACCCCAGTAAATAATAATATAGGAACAATATTAAGTGAATACTACTAGAAAATTTGCCATTCAATTAGAAGAACCTTGGATATGGGAAGGTCTTGAACCACCGGAAGACCCAATAGGTGAACTTTCTGAGTGGGAGATGAGATTGAGACGTTTCTGCTTTGAATGCAATCATAAAGTTTTAATAGAAATTGGAGATGATAAAAGATATGTATTTTTAGATCCAGATATTATTATGATTTTGAATGAACTACCCGAAAAAATATCAAAACTATCCATGGGGCAAAAGATTTCAATCGACTTTCCTGAAAGTTGGATGATTGTCGATTTGATGCCTGTAGGCAGTGAAATTAGTTGCACGTTGAGAAAGTTTGGAGACTCTTGTGAGCATAAGCACTTTGAACTAGATAAGCTTCAAGTCTTAGGAGTGTTAAGAGATTTTATAAATAAAGTTATGGAACTGGCAATGGATAAAGGTTACATCAGACTAGAGGAGAAAGATGAATTTCTCGGAACTGCCTTGACTAGCCATGCCAGCATTGTATCCCCAGCCTAGAAAGTTATGGGATATGGATGTTACTTAATGACCGAGTAATTGATCTCGCAGATACTTAATGCGATCGCATTTTTGAACAAGTTGTCAGAATGCGATCGCCTTCACCATACCATCATTAATGAAGCTACTTGGGAGCGATCGCAATGCGAAACCCCAGCGCATCCAGTAACTCAACCAGACTGTAAATTTCAGTTCCTCCGGTTTCTAACAAAATCTTATCGAGTTTCTCATAGCTTTGTTTGGCTTCTTCTGAGAGATTATTCATCTGCCTACGAGCATCCAAAACATCTTTAAGCGCTGCTCGCAGCAGTTCGGGTTCAGGGTCTTCTTCTTCCAATTCCAAAACAGCCTCGATATAGCCAGCAGCTTTTTCGGGGTCTTTGAGTGATTCAATTAGGGAATCTAGCCAGCTATCACTCGTCGGCATTTTCACGTTTTTCATAGTCTGCCCAATACTCCTTAGCCTTACGAATATCTTCCGCTTGAGTGCTTTTATCCCCGCCACACAGTAGAAGCACTATTGTCGTTCCTACTTGCCCAAAATAGACGCGATAGCCAGGGCCATAGTCGATTCTAAGTTCACCAACTCCTTCTCCAACAGAGCGGTAGTCTCCCAGATTACCAAGACTGACTCGCTTAATCCTCTTCTCAATTCTAGATATGGCTTTATTATCTCGCAGGGAATTAAGCCATTGAGCATAAGGAATTGTGCTATCTGATGTAGTGTAACGGCGAATCTCTTTTGGGGAGGCTTCCACGATTTGATTGTAAGCAGGTCATGATTTAATTTACCTAAGAGCGGTCACTGTTGTGTGAGGGTTTAGCCGCTTAATGACCGAGTAGTTTATCTCGCAGATGCTTGATGCGATCGCGATATTTCGCCGCCTCCTCAAACTCCAACTTCTTCGCTGCTTCCTTCATCTGCCCTTCCAGTTGACCGATTAACTCCGGAATCTGCTCTAGTGTTAAATCATCAGCTTGTTCATAAACCTCTTCCAGTTGTTGAGCATTCAACCGCCGCGACACATCCAAAAACGCCAGAATTGAATTGCTAACTTTTCTTACAATTGGTTGAGGTGTAATGCCATGCGTCCGATTGTATGCTTGTTGAATTCCTCGCCGTCGGTCAGTTTCATCAATCGCTTTGATCATGCTATCGGTGAGATTATCAGCATAGAGGATAGCTTGCCCCTGGACGTGACGCGCTGCACGACCAATGGTTTGAATCAGCGATCGCTGGGCCCTCAAAAACCCCTCTTTATCAGCATCCAAAATCGCTACCAGAGAAACTTCTGGCAAATCCAATCCTTCTCGCAATAAGTTGACCCCAATCAAGACATCAAACTCAGCCTCTCGCAAAGCTTGGAGGATTTCAATTCGCTCAATCGATTGAATTTCTGAATGTAAGTAACGTACCTGAATTCCTCGTTCTTGCAGATACTCCGTCAAATCTTCTGCCATGCGCTTGGTCAAGGTTGTTACTAACGTCCGTTCCTTGCGCGTTACTCTATCTTTAATCTCACCCAATAAGTCATCAATTTGACCTTCCGTCGGCCGCACGAAGATTTCTGGGTCAAGCACACCAGTTGGTCTAATTATCTGTTCAATCACTCGACCTTCTGACTGTTCGATTTCCCAGTCTCCAGGAGTTGCAGAAACGAAAACGCACTGATTCACTTTCTCCCAGAATTCCTCTGCCTTCAAAGGACGGTTATCTGAGGCACTAGGTAGGCGAAAACCATGCTCAATCAGTACCCGCTTCCGGGATTGGTCGCCATTGTACATTCCTCGAATTTGTGGCACTGTAACGTGAGATTCATCTACTACCAACAGCCAATCTTGGGGGAAGTAATCAATCAAACACTCCGGCGGTTCTCCAGCTTTACGTCTAGCTAAGTGCCGCGAGTAATTTTCCACACCGTTGCAGTAACCTACTTCCCGTAGCAGTTCCAAGTCATAGCGGGTACGCTGTTCTAGACGCTGTGCTTCCAGTAAATTCCCTGCTTGGGTTAATTGTTCTAAACGCTCTCGAAGTTCTTCTTCAATAGCATTACAAGCTTCTTCTAGCGTGTCATCTGGGGTGACAAAGTGACGCGCTGGGTAGACATTCAGAGCATCGAGACTCTGGAGAATTCCCCCTGTAACCGGGTCAACGTAGCGAATCGCATCAATTTCATCTCCAAAGAATTCTACACGGATAATCCGGTCTTCGTAGGCTGGGCCAATTTCCAAGACATCCCCCTTAACCCGGAAACGTCCTCGCCCCATATCTAAGTCATTGCGGGAATACTGCACGGAGGCTAAATCTCTGAGTAGTTGACGTTGGTCAACTTCCTTGCCTACTCGTAAGGGAATCGATGCCTTCAGGTATTCTGAGGGAATGCCCAAGCCGTAGATGCAGCTGATTGACGCTACTACTATGACATCACGGCGCTCAAAAAGCGATCGCGTTGCTGAGTGTCTGAGCATATCAATCTCATCATTAATTGCCGCGCTTTTCTCTATATAGGTATCGGTGACAGGAATGTAAGCTTCAGGCTGGTAGTAGTCGTAGTAAGAAACGAAGTACTCAACCGCGTTATGGGGAAAGAACTCTCGCAACTCATTACATAATTGGGCAGCGAGGGTTTTGTTATGGGCGAGAACTAGGGTAGGTTTGCCAATTTTCTCGATTACACTAGCGGCGGTGTAGGTTTTACCTGTTCCTGTTGCGCCTAGTAGGGTTTGGAAGCGATGACCAGCTTGTAGACTTGTGGTGAGTTGTGCGATCGCTTGTGGCTGATCGCCTGTCGGTTGGAAGGGGGCTTGGAGTTGAAATTGCGACATAGAAGTGACGATTACAGCTACCTCTACTATGCTAGGCAAGATTTCCCTATGCGATCGCCAGCTTTACAAACAACCAACAACCAACAACTAACTCTGCTAGGCAAGATTTCCCTATGCGATCGCCAGCTTTACAAACAACTAACAACTAACAACTAACAACTAACTATGCTAGGCAAGATTTTTCTGTGCGATCGCGAGCTTTACAAACAACCAACAACCAACAACCAACAACATAGGAATAACTTTCATGATTCGCCATATTTCAATCGATGCTCACAATCCATTGCGGGTTGCTAGCGTTCTAGCAGAAATCTGGAATGGCAAGGCTTATCACTTCTTCCATCCCGGCAGTTACACCGTGATGCCCTATGATAGCTATGGCACTGCCGTTGTGGTGTTTCCCTTCGGGACGGTATTGGTGCCGGGTGCTGATACCCAATCAGCTCAATTACTCCAGGCTGCATCTACTGATTTAGTAGCTGTTCATGCCGCAATTTCGGTTCCCACAACTGTGCAGCAGATTTCCCAGATTGGGCAACGGGAAGGGTGGCGTGTTTTGACTCGCGAGGAAGGGGACGGTGCCTTCAGACTGGTCGAGTTTTGGTTAGAAAATCGAGTCTTGTTTGAGTTGTTGCCACCAGAATTTGAACCCCAATATTTGCAGATTACGCAACCAGAGATAGCCGAACAATTTTTAGGACAGCCCATTGAGACTTGCCCTTCTCGCTGGCGTTCTTGAGAGCAGCAGTGACTGGATCGAAACGCGATAACCAAGAGCAGGATTCCTTCGGATCGCTAGTTTTCTACCTAATCAATCGAACATTTAATCAGTTTTGTTTGGCTTTCATTTGATTGAGAACTCTGGCAGCTTGTAAAAGCGTTGTATTTCAGCTAGCGCTTCATATCCACTTTCAAGGTGAGTTAGAAAGAGGCACAGTTCAGCTGTCTAACTGTTGTGTCAGACGTTGCTCTAGTTGCTCTAGTAACGTATCAACATCCTTACCAACTTGCTCAAAGCAGTTAGGAGGTGCAGGTTCGGGTTCAAACTGAATTAGCTTTATTTGGTCGTTGCCAATTCCAATGATGAGAACTTCCTTATCAGGTTTATGAGCCTCTACAATTCCCAAAATTTCCTGAAGATGGTTTTCAACTTTACGATTGAGTTCCTCGATCGCCTCTCTAGGACAATAGACAAAATGTGGCGTTGGCTGAAGGTCAATTCCTAAAGTATCGGTGCTTTCTCCTCGTTGTAAAGATAACCCCCAAGCCAGTGCTGCTAGTTCTTGCTTATTCTCTTTAGCAAATCGATCCAGCTGATGTTTCCACTTATCTTCAGCCTTTTCTGGCTGGGGTCTACCGAACATGATCATTGTCTCAATTCCCTTTTTGCCAAGCGCATTTCATTTTAAACCAGACTGCACGCGCCAGAGGCTGGCATAAATCCCCTGTTGCTCAAGCAGTTCATCATGCCGCCCTTGTTCAACTAATTTGCCGTATTCCATGACGTAGATACAGTCGGCATTGCGGACGGTGGAAAGGCGATGTGCGATCGCGATTGTTGTTCGATTTGCCGTAATCTTCTCTAGCGATCGCTGTATCGCAGCCTCTGTCTCATTATCCACAGCAGATGTCGCCTCATCAAGGATGAGAATTGGGGGATTCTTCAAGATGGCACGAGCGATCGCAATCCGCTGCTTTTGCCCTCCCGAAAGTTTCTGACCCCGTTCACCAACAATCGTGTCATACCCTTGGGGCAGTCTGCTGATAAACTCATGGGCTTCGGCAATTTCAGCCGCTGCCATTACCTCGGCTAGAGTGGCATCAAATGTTCCATAAGCGATGTTCTCCATCACCGTGCCATGAAACAAAAACACATCCTGGCTCACTAAGCCAATGGCACGACGCAAATCTCTTAGCTGTAGCTGCCGCAGTTCAATACGGTCAAGGGTTATAGTACCCCCTTGTACTTCGTATAACCTCAATAATAGCTTAACTAAAGTACTTTTGCCAGAACCAGTGGAACCAACAATGGCGATGGTTTTACCTGCTGGAATTTGGAGTGAAAGATTTTGAATAACTGGGGCACGGTCATGGTAAGCAAAGGTCACATTATTGAGCACCAACTCACCGCGCACCTGATCGACAGGCAAGGAGGTGTCTCCTGAGTGCATGGCGATCGCAGTATCCAGAAGATCCAACACCCGTGTTGTAGAAGCCATTGCCCGTTGATACTGATCGAGGGTTTCTCCTAGTCGCGTCAACGGCCAAAGCAAGCGCTGTGTCAGGAACACCAAGACACTGTAAGTTCCTACCGACATCTTCCCAGCCACGGTATCCATGCCGCCGTAGAGCAGAATACCGACAAAGCCGAACAAGATGATTATCCGAATCAAAGGTACAAAGGCGGCAGAAAGTGCGATCGCTTGACGGTTACTTTGCCGATAGGCTTCACTTTGAGCTTCAATCCGCCGTGTCTCATACTCTTCAGCCGTGAAGCTTTTAATCGTGGTGATGCCTGTCAGATTATTGGCTAACTGACTATTGATCAGACTGACTTTTTCTCGAACATTAGCATAGCGAGGGGCAAGCAGACGCTGAAAGGCGATCGAACCCCAAAGGATAAACGGCATCGGCAGAATGGTCATCCAAGCTACATCGGGAGCCAGAATAAAGAAGGCACCACCAATGATGATTGCTGTAGTCGCTACCTGGATAATGTCATTAGCTCCCACATCCAGGAAGCGCTCTAGTTGATTAATATCATCCGAGAGAATCGACATTAATCTCCCCGTACTCCTGTCCTCAAAATAATCGAGTTCCAAGGATTGCAAATGGTCGTAGGCATCTAAGCGCAAGTCATGCTCTATCGACTGCGACAGATTGCGCCATAGTCGAGCGTAGGCATATTCAAAAACAGATTCTAGTCCCCAAATAATGCAGCTGAGGAAGGTAAGGATTAAGAGTTGGGCGAAGACATCTTTTACTCCCCACTGAGCAATCAAAGAGTCTTGTCGCTTTACTACCACATCTACTGCTGCACCGATTAATGCTGGTGGTGCCAGGTCAAAGATTTTGTTGAGAATTGAACATGCGATCGCTTGCCAAATTTGAGGGCGGTAGTTGTGGCCATAATTAATCAGACGCTTGAGGGGAGGCGCTGATTTTGGTAGATTCTGCCGACCTTTAGACCGATGCCTTAGCCCAGTCATGCCTGTAGCAGATTCCTTTCTAGTCTTAGTGGTTCGCTCGTGCGATCGTGTGGACACGCTGATTAACCCTGAATATACAAAGCCTACTTGGCTCTAAGGTTATCTAGATCCTATAACCCATGACTAAAAAAGGGAGTCGGGAACCCTTAATTTGAGAGTAGATAAGAGATAAATCTAATCCTCATTCAAGCCTCTGAATACCGCTTTATGAGGATCGTATGAGGTTTTTAGCGATTGACGGTAAATTTACTCATAATTGCTCTATATTTTTGTTAGTATCCCTAAAATTTACTGAAAAATGCTTTTCAAAGCAGATTTTCATCCGTACAGTTATCCCTGCCGTTAGCGTGAGCAATAGCGATCGCAGCAAACGTCAGTGCAATGCGACAGTGCATCAGCGACTTCGTTTCGGAACTGGGACACGGTAGCCTCCAAGAAGTTAAAATCTCCCCTTGTGCCCTTAACGGGCTAAAGGCGATTATTAAAAGCTACCCACTACTCTGACATTGGCTGCATCTACTTTGACCTGGTGATACGTCATAACTCTTTCTAGCCTCGTTTATGTAGCGTCGTTTTGAAAACAATTAAGCTACCAAAAGCTAAAAAACAAATATGGATGCATTAGAACTCCTGGAACGTTATCAAGCAGGAGAGAGAGATTTTCGTAATGCTCACTTACCTAGTGCCAACCTGAGCAATACGATGTTATTGGGTGCCAACCTCAGTGGCGCTGATTTATGTGCTGCTAACTTAAGTGCTATAGACTTGACTGGGGCTGACCTCCGTGGTATCAACCTGTTTGGTGCCGATATGTCGGATGCTAACTTATCCAGTACCGACTTGAGTGATGCCAATCTAAGCGGCGCTGAACTATTAGGTTGCAACTTGAGCGATGCTGATCTCAGTGGTGCCACTCTATTAAATGCCAACATGCGCTATGCAAATCTGAGTGACGCTAACTTGTTGGAGGCCAATCTAACCTATGTCAATTTATTTGGAGCAAAGCTGTTTGGAGCAAATCTACTAGGGGCTAATTTAAGCCACAGCAATTTGTTCGGTGCTAACTTATTTGGTGCTAATTTGCTCGGTGCTGATTTGAGCTATGCCAATTTGTTTGGTGCAAATCTGAGTTATGCAAATTTGCTGGGAGCCAACCTGTATTATCCTGCTAGTTTACTGGCTGCTAACCTGAGTGGCGCTAACCTCAAGGGTGCCAACTTGAAAGGGGTAGATTTAATGACAGCGACACTTACTGAAGCGAAATTGGTTGATATGTACTTGCAGTCAGTCAGTTTACTGCCGTCTAACTTAGACCATGCTAAGTTAAGTAGCTTGCTCAATGCTGTTTCAGGGCGAGAAACTGTACGATAACTCTTTAGGGAAATAAGAGGCGATCGCACTCAACACAAATTTGGGGAGTTACCTTAATTACTGCCCTGCCAAACTTGTAGAGGCACGATATATCGTGTCCCTACTAGATGTAGTATCTAAGCCTAAGTCCTGTCTTCTTAACTTTACCTGACAGGTTCACCGAATCATTAATTATAAATTACTAGAATCTTGAGAATATCCACACTGTTTGCAATACGGTAAATATTTGTAAGTCAGAGTATGACAATTTTGGCATTCAATGTACTGATCATAACCACAGTGGGGACAGTAGGTATCTTGGTGCCGAATTTTCTTGGCACACTTGATGCAGCGTAAATTTTGAACTCTGGTAGCTACCTGTACTTTAGGATTAAATACAACTCTTTGAAAAAACTTGATAATTCCAAAACCAAGTAATGGAATCAGTAAGATGTACACATAGCTAACCAGGAAAATCAACCCACCAAAAAGGACACTAATGATACTAAAAATAAATTCAAATATTGCACCAACTTGAAAAAACTCAAAAACTTTAACAATGAGTGGTATAAAAAAGACGACCAATAAATGCCAGCTAATTAACGAAATGAGTCTATATCTCTTTTGCTGAGCTAAGTTGTGAACTAATAACGAGATCAGAATGAGAGGTAGAAGAAAAATAGACTGAAAAGTAAGCTGGATACTCGGATACCAAAAAGATGACTGTTGATAGGCTTTTTTCACCGCTCTGTATTGCTCATCATCCTTAAGGAAAGCCAGAAAATTAATACTTTCTGGTTGAGTAATCAGTTGGTTCTTAAGTTGTGAAAGTTCTTTGTTTAAAATAGAAATATTTTGATTGTTTCGAGCAATTTTTTCCTTAGCTTCTTTGGCACTGACTTGATTAATGGACTGTTGGCGAGACTGACCTGCAATTTTTTCCAAAAGAGTTGAGTCATATTGAGCGCGAATAGTGCGATTAACTTGTTCAAGCTTACTGATTGCCGCTTGTTTTTGAGCTATATATTTTATAGTTTGCTGATTATCAGCATTGTTGATTCTGTCTTTATAACTGCCATACTTTAAGCATGTTTTAGAAACCTGACCCAGATGTCCTTCTTCTGCTTGTTGATAAGTTTTCTGAAAGCTGGGTTGATTGTTCGTGTCAGAGGGCAATGAAGCTTTAACAATTGTATAGTCTTTATCTTGTGTAGTTTGTGTCCGGTAGTTTTCCCACTCGGAATAGCAGGGATAAGTCTGCGAAGGGCTGAGATACCATCCACTAATATCATTCAGACCAGCAAAAACATTGATTAAGATAAAAATATCAATCAAAATAATGACAATCAAGCTAACTTTATTGAGAGGCTCGTTGTTGATTGTCCTTGACTTCCTAAAAAACTGACTCAAAAGACGGCGTATTTGGGCAAACATATTGTCTTGTTGATAGGTATTAATTAAACCCATCTTTACCACTAGTCATGTGTCGAACTTTGGTAATAAAGAATGGCAAGTTTTTTTACGTAATTCACGTAATTAAGTACCGATTCTTCATGACCAATTTCCGAAAAACCTCCACAAGCCAGTGAAGAGAAAGAAAGTGGGTTATATTGTGTTTAACGGTAAAAACTTGATGGCAACTCGTGAGTAAGGTGTGTGCCACTTTTAAAAGTTATCAGCTTCGGGTTAGCTGACGTGTGAAGACGATCAAGATTCTAGAACCCTTGTTATACATAAACTTTGGCTATAGTTCGTGAACCGCGATCGCGTCCGCCTATTGAGATGTAGCTGCTACTAAAAATAGACAATCTGATAACTGGCACATTAAAATCGGCAAAAACAATAGACTAGTTCCGATGATTGTTACTGTAATGAATTCTCGCACCAGCCCACTGGAGTTTTTCTCGTAGTGTCTGGTAATAGGAATAGCTTTCTCGCAAAATCACAAACTTTGCATAGCAATCTGCCATGCGAACATCCACGCGCTGTCCAGGCCAAATTGAGGTGGCTAGCACGCCATCCATCCACAGCTTTGTATGTAACTCATAATCGGCTAGTGGCCAGATGCTGACAACCGATCCAGACGGCAGGACAAGAGGACGACTAGAAAGACTTAAGGGACAAATGGGGGTGACAGTCAGCGCTTCCATGCCATCGTGTAAAATTGGTCCGTTGGCAGAAAGAGTGTAGCAAGTTGAGCCAGTAGGAGTCGCCACAATTAGCCCATCTCCCTGGTATTGATCGACAACTTCCCCGTCAATTTCCATCTCCAGAATTGAGGTAATCATGCGATCAGCCGAGGCGGGTTTAACGCACATTTCGTTGAGGGCTAAAAAGCGATCGCTTACAGGTTCGAGGTTGGTACGATGTCCCTCAAATACAGCGGCTTGAACCATCATCCGTCGCTGGAGAGCATAGCGATCTTCTAGTAATCGATCCCAAATTAGCTCAGTGTCTGCAAATTCTTCCAGCGGTTCAGTTAAAAACCCAAGATGCCCCCCAACATTCACGGCTAACATGGGGACTCCTTCTGGGGCAAGATGTCTCGCCGCTGCCAGTGCTGTGCCATCCCCACCCAAAACCAAGGCTAAATCAATGGGTTCGATCGCAGAAGCCAAAAATACTGGAAATGGATTATCTTTTGGTCCACTGGGCCCAATTAGGACGTGACAGTGACGTTTTTCTAATTGCCTAGCGCATTTTTCAGCCCAACTTCGACCTTGAGCATCACCGGCTTTATGAACAATAATGACTTGTTTTAGCTGCACGTTAACTTAATTCCTAACCCCTTGTAATGATTGAAGAAAGAATCCAGGAGTCAGGCTTCCGTGAGCGTCAGCGTTCGACTGAACTTCGACAAGCTCAGTTGCCGCGCTCCTTCGACTGGCGCGACTGCTGCTCACGCCGAAGTCCGAACGGAGTCAAAAATTCTCCAAGAGAATTCAACCTGAACTGACCTAAAGAAAGCCAACTTTTTGGCAGGGCAATCTAACCCTATTATGAATTCTGTTCTCTGCATTCTGAATTCTTCTATTGATATTCTAGGTAAGGATTATTAATGCTAGTGGTTCACTACAGGTACTTTGACGAGTTTTAGATTGTTTAAATGATTACAAACCGACTATCCATCACAATTACTGTGGCAGAGCAATAGTTGTAGAAGCTGTTGGTGGTTGCATCGACAGAAACTCTGCCAATCCTAAATAGGAAATTCCCTTAGGGGTAATTTCAAAGCGGCATGGCAACACCTCAACGCCCAGGGTAACAGCCTCTAGCAAGAGTTGACCGTAAACTGGGTCAGCACTGTCGCAAGGAGCAAAGTGAGTACAGTCGCCACGATTAATAAAATACAGCATTATGGCTCGTGCTTGGGGAAGGAGCGCCATTAGTTCTCGCAAGTGCTTTTGTCCGCGAGTGGTTACTGTATCGGGAAATAACGCGACTTTTACTTGTGCTAAGGTGACGCTTTTGACTTCTAAATATATCGGACGTTCAAGAGTATCAGTCAGTAAAAAATCCACGCGACTACTTTGCGTTGTGCCGTAGGGAAACTCACAGCGGATTTTGCTGTAGCTACCAGCTAACTCAGGAATCAGGTGTTGTTCTAGCGCTAATGCGATCGCTCGATTGGGAATACCTGTATTCACACCCACCCAAGTCGGTTGGTTGTCATTGACCTGAATCATCTCCCAGGTGAAAGCTAACTTCCGCTTAGGATTATTACTGCGAGAAACCTGTACCAAACTACCAGGAGTTGAGACGCTAGTCATTGGGCCAGTGTTTGGGCAATGAGCCGTAATTATTTCTCCTGATACCAGTTGAATATCAGCAAAAAAACGCTTGTAACGTCTGATTAATATCCCACTTTCCAGAGTTGGATAACGGTAAATTAATTCTAATTCCACGATAATATGCCAATCAAAAACCCTTTGGAGAACTGGAGCACGTTGTAAAGATACCGGAAGAGAAGCACGAATTCGAGATTAAATGATTATAAGTTACTGGAGTAAGTGTTAACTATTCGTGTCGAAAACACAGAAGACTGCTCGTTCCCTAGCTGGGATTGCTGGGATTGTGGCTGTTGCCACGTTGATTAGTAAAGTTTTTGGGTTAGTGCGTCAGCAGGCGATCGCCGCTGCTTTTGGTGTCGGTGCCGCCGTTGATGCCTACAGCTACGCCTATGTGATTCCTGGCTTTTTGTGGGTTTTACTCGGTGGCATCAATGGCCCGTTTCACAGTGCAATTGTCAGTGTAGTTGCCAAGCGCGACAAATCGGAAGCTGCCCCCATCGTCGAAACCATCACCACGCTAGTGGGAGCGATACTACTGATTGTTACTATCGTTCTGGTTATGTTTGCGGGAGTCTTTATTGACTTAGTAGGGCCAGGGTTAAATCCACAAGTGAGAGCGATCGCAATTCAACAACTTCAGATCATGGCTCCCATGGCTGTGCTTGCTGGATTCATCGGGATTGGCTTTGGTACCCTCAACGCCGCTGACATGTACTGGCTACCCTCAGTGAGTCCGTTATTTTCCAGCATCACCTTAATTGGTGGCATTGGTGTTTTAGCTCTTCAACTAGGCAATCAGATTACTGCGCCTAAATACGTAGTTTTAGGTGGCATAGTTTTAGCGTGGGGCACATTAAGCGGAGCTATCTTGCAGTGGTTAGTTCAATTAGTTGCCCAGTGGCGAGCGGGATTGGGTAAGTTACGCCTCCGGTTTAACTGGAACGAACCTGGAGTCCAAGATGTTCTCAGGGTAATGGGACCGGCCACCCTTTCATCCGGAATGTTACAGATTAATCTCTATACTGACTTATTCTTCGCCTCTTCCATTCAAGGTGCCGCAGCAGCAATGGCTTACGCAGGGCTTTTAGTTCAGACACCATTGGGCATTATCTCTAATGTAATTTTGGTACCTCTGCTACCCGTATTTTCCCGACTGGCTGCTCCCGAAAATTGGCCTGAGCTAAAGGGACGAATTCGTCAAGGATTACTTTTCACCGCCATTACCATGCTGCCGATGGGTGCTTTAATGATTACCCTAGCTGTTCCTATTGTGCGAGTGATTTATGAACGCGGAGCCTTTAAGCAAAATGCCTCTCAATTAGTTGCATCCTTATTGGTTGTCTACGGCATTGGGATGTTTGTCTACTTAGCAAGAGATGTCTTAGTTCGAGTGTTTTATGCTTTGGGAGATGGGAAGACACCCTTTCGGATCAGTATCATCAACATCTTCCTCAATGGCGTACTGGATTACCTTTTCGTTCAGCCTTTAGGCGCACCGGGCTTGATTTTAGCAACCGTGATAGTCAATATCACTTCAACAATAGCGCTGCTTTGGTTATTGGATCGGAAGTTAAATGGCTTACCCTTGCGGCAGTGGAGTTGGCCTATCTTGGGATTAACGGTTGGAAGCGTTTTGGCTGGGTTAACCAGTTGGGGTGTTAATTGGGGCATTGAACAAGTTTGGAGTACTCAATCTTTGCTGGTACAGCTGGTGCAATTGAGTTTAGCTGGGATAGTGGGCTTCGGTGTCTTTACTGTGTTTGCTACGCAGCTGAAGTTACCAGAGGTAGATATGTTTGTCTCCCGCCTGCGCCAACGATTTTCTAGATCGTCAAATCAGCCTTCACAGTCTGGGCCGAGAAAGGACGATGGAGATGGCTGATACTTTTACACTTTATGACCGCAAAGGAATAGTATGACCCAAGAAACCGTTAACTTAAAAATTTCGTTTGAATCACTGGTAAATGCGATCGCCTCTCTTGGTCTTGAAGAAAAGCGCAAGCTTTGGCAAATTATAGACGAGCAAATTGCTGAATCAGAAGATCATCTTTTGGAAGAAGACCCAGATACCCAAGCAGAGATCGAGGAAGCAAGAACTGCATACCAAGAGGGAGACTATCTCACCTTAGATGAGTATATTGCTCAACAGTCCGGGAACGATTAATGAGTTATACAGTAATTGTTCCTAAACCTGTACAAAAGCAACTCGACGCCCTACCAAATGTTGTCCGTAATCGAGTTATTGAAAGAATTGGACTCTTGAGGGAAGACCCCCAGCCACCAAAAGCGATTAAATTAAAAGGATACGAAAATAGTTATCGCATCCGTATCGGTGACTATCGAGTGATATATGAAATCAATGAGGAAGAGTCTATTGTTGTATTGCTTCGTTGTAGGCATCGAAAAGATGTCTATAGAAACTGATAAAGGCGATTTTTCCTGTTCTGAATTGTCTCGCTCATTAACTTCTCGTCAACCAAAGTAAAACCGATGGCACTAGATTCGCTGGATTTGGACCACTTCCTGTAACTTTATCCAGATAAATTCGACCTGTTATGTAAAAGCCTGTTTTCTCAGGTGTTCCTCCTAAATAAGGAATCGCAACACAGTAGAGTTCATTGTTGCAACTGCGAGCTATCTTAACGGCGTACAATTTACTATCCTGACGCCGATTTTTCCTAACAAAATATTGATTAGCTGAATCCTGGGTGTATAAACCGACAAAAGCAAATGTTCCGTCTTTACTATCGCTTGCTGGAGTTGTTCTTGATTCTTCAGCTATAAAGGCAGCTAGAGTTTTAGCACCAACCAAACTATGGTTTACCCCCAGCAACATCAAAACATCATCACTATTGGCTCCTAACTTAAAATTACAAATTCCGGTTCTCACAGAAATTGGAGAGATATCGCAAAGAAAACTGGTATAGAGAGCATCTGGCGCATTATAGTTACAATTTGAAAATTTAGTTCGGCACTCATCTGCATCAGTATGGTTAAAACTCTCGGTTAAACGTGCTTTAAGACGGTATCCCTTTTGAGCATAGAGATTGGTGACAGCTTGTTCTAGTTCTATAAGCCTCTGATCTAACCCAGTTCTGTACTCAATATTATTGACTCTCAGCGTGTCTTCCCAGTTTGGGATATCGTTAAAAGTTGCATCACCGTTTACTCCAGGCCCTTTAATAAAAAGCACTTGAGTAGCTGGTGCAGTTTGCTTTACAAAAGCCTCAACCTGCTGTTTTTCTACCTCGCTTTGAACTGTAAGACGAAGGTACAAGGACAACTGATCGGGATAAGATGCTGTGCCTACATTAGCCACGCTTGCAGGGATTAGATAGGTATTAATAACTCCATCAGAAATACCTGTTGCTCTCAAAGAATTTTTGAGTACATTAAGAGTATTGGTATTAGCTGTAAGAATTAAAACATATCGACCGTCACTTCCTATTTTTAAATTAGCATTGTTAAGACCAAGATTAATACTCGTTCTAATCTCGTCATAGTTACTAGGTAATTTCGGGTTGTAGGTAAAACTCTGGTAAGCTGTAAAGCTATAATAGGTCAGATTTTGAACAGGAGACATACTGCCAGAAATGACCAACGCATCATCTCCATCTAACTGAAAACATGGCGGCCCGGCCCCACGACCACAGATAGTTGATGTTATCCCTGCAACATTTGTACTAATTGAGCCATAGCGAGTATTAGAACTACCAAAACAAAAACTTGTACCACAGAAAGGTGGTGGTGGAGGTGCTCCTGATATTCCCCCAGTTGCACAAGTGCATGATTTTCCCATGGTTAACTGACCACTATAGGCTGTGTAACCAGCTGGTAAGTTGCTGATAAATGCAGGCTGTGCAGTTGTTGAACCAGAGTAACTGACACTATAGAAAAAGATGAGTAAAGCTATCGTACAAGCCAGAAATGTTACCAGCTTGCCTAACTTGGTTTTCATCTCAAATAAAGACCTAAAATTTTATGTACATTAATATACACAAATAAGTCTCTAAAGCGCCAAATGTAGGAGCACGATCTATCGTGCCCCTACCAAATATAGTTTTCAGCGATCGCTAAAATTGTGATTTGAAGCAAATTATCACATATTGCGCTGAAACTCTTCAAGAGTATCCATCAGGTTCACCTGGCAACGTGTAGGCAGTAGGTCAATCAAAGGAACTTCCCGTTTCCCACCACCCAACTTGACTGGGATGTTTTCCAGAATCTTGACCACTTCACTTTCATCTAGGGTGTTACTACCTAGCAGGGGATAAACTTGTTCGGCGACAACCGTTGCTAAGTGAGCATCAGACAAATAGAGATGCCACTTGGCAATGTCGATATAGACGTTTTGACCAATTTCGGCAGCAAGGGCTTCGATTGCTTCTGTAGTATTAGTTTTAGCCATAGGAATTCACCCATTTCTATTTAAATCGATGCTGGTGTCATCAATACTACTGTGACGCTTGATGAGGTTGGTTTAACCTTGGGGAGATTTTGTCGGAGTATTCTTGGCAGTCAACGGAGAATAATCTGCGATCGCAAAAATATAAACCGCGTGTCCCACCAAAATGACTCCCCAAAGGCTGGTGAGCAAATACGCCCAACGCCAGTCAGCCGACTGTAGGGTTCGGAAAAACCACACACCAGAATTACAAGCCGCAAAAATTGCTACATGTACGGCGAAGTTCATCCGGTCATCTAGGCGGCGATAGGCTGGGTCACTGCGGTCAGGTTTGCGAGGCCAACGAGGAGGCATGGAGGTATCGAGTTCTAAGTTTTGTAGAGATTACAATTATTTGTGTCTTGAATGAAAGAGTTAATTCCTCTAACAACTACTTTAATTGTAGGTCTCTATTTAACATCTTCCTGACGGAGGTAATCCCCTGACTTGCCACCCGTTTTGCTCAACAGGCGTATCGATTCTATCTGTATTGACTTGTCTAGCGCCTTTGCCATGTCGTAAAGGGTAAGCGCGGCAACAGAAACAGCTGTTAGCGCTTCCATTTCTACGCCAGTTTCAGCTTTTGTGGTGACGGATGCCTGAATCTGATATCCCGGCAGCTGAGGATCGGGCACTACCTGCACTTCTACTTTGTGCAATGGTAAAGGATGACACAAGGGAATCAACTGTGAGGTTTGCTTTGCTGCCATAATCCCAGCTAGTCTTGCTGTCCCTAATACATCACCTTTGGGAGCATTACCGGCTGCGATCGCCTCAAAGGTGGTGGCTAACATCCGTACTTGAGCCGCAGCAACTGCCTGCCGCCGAGTTGGTACCTTGGTAGAAACATCAACCATCTGGGCTTGACCCTGAACATCTAGATGAGTCAGTTGTTTATTTTCCAAAGATTCTTGCTTCATTTCATTATTGTGTGATACTATTATGAATTAGTGACACAAAAAAATTTGTTGTTACCAAGGGCTTGTAGCTCAGTGGACTAGAGCACGTGGCTACGGACCACGGTGTCGGGGGTTCGAATCCCTCCTAGCCCGTACATCATAATACGGCATTCATCCCTAAGCTAATTACTAGCGTTTAAGGGGTGAATGCTGATTAGTTTTAGGGGTAGAAACGGTTCATGACGTTCTCCAAGAATGGAAATTACCCAAACCAAGTAACCCACAACGGAAGCACCATCAGCAACCCAACAGAGGTCATCGCGATATTGCTAGCTAGCAATTCTCGGTTCAGGTCGTAAACTTCCGCCAAAATGAGCACAGCAAGAGCTGTGGGCGTTCCAGACATCAGCACTAGCACCAACCTAGGTTCACCAGTCAATCCCAGATAGGTCGCGCCTAATCCCACTAGCCCAGGTACGATTACAACTTTTAATAGACTTGGAATTAAGGCTAGTTCCAGACTTTGCCAGCCTCGCAGAGACCCTAGTCTGATACCCAGCAACAACAAAGCACAAGCAATCACTACCCAGACAGCGGCCTCTAATCCTGACTCCAGCCTAGAAGGTAGCTCTACATTTCGGGTCGTAAAGCCAATGATAAATGCCCACAGACTAGGGACAGTTAGGACATCCTGCAACTTCTTCCACCAAGAACGTTGGGTGTCACTATGCCCGAAATAGCTAGCAATCAAGACAGCAACACCGTAGGTTCCGATAACGTTATTAGTAACGCTGTAGAGTACTGCCCAGTTGCTATTGTCATGGCTGATCAAGGCTTGTGTTAGCGCTAAACCAACGAAACCCGTATTGCCTAACATGGCAGCTAGAATAAAGCTGCCTTTGGAAGAACGATCAAGGGAATTAAACCTAGAAAATGACAAGCCAAAAAGGAAATTTGGGCGGTCTGGAGATTTCTCTATTGATTTTTGGCTGATGAACCACTGCAATCCACGCCAACTCAAAACAGCTAAGTTTATACTCAGCAACAACACTCCCACTGCCACAATCGGAGTCAGCCCACCTCCACCAGAGAATTCAGTCTGACGCGCTAGAACAAAAATTTGCAGTGGTACCCCAACCCAGTACAGACTAAGACCTAGCAGCTTGGGAAAATCCTTGGGGATAAACCGAAACAGCATCAATCCTAAACCTGTCCAGACGAGTAGAGGGGTGTAGGCATGGAACAGGGTTTCAATCATAAATAGCTAAATTGTTTAAAGTTTTTGATAGCAAAATGGACGCGATCGCCCAGTGCCTGTAGATGAGGATTGCACCCTAATCTGATCGACAGAGGGAGAAAGATTTTTATCCGGCGTAGCGATCGCGTTAGCGAAGCAAGGCGCGACGCTAGCGCTGATCCTTACAGCAGATCGCCAGTTCATGGGAGTCTCTACTTGCGGCATGAATAGAATCAATCCCTTTGTAAATTTTAACTAACTAATCTTTACTTTTCTACATTTAATGCAAACATAAATAATATAAAATTAAAGGGAAAAGGTTAAAGGCAGCTTAACTCACCTTTTTCCCTTCCCCTTTGACGTTCTCTCTGAAGGAATTCTGTTTTCTCTGTCGCCGACAAAAGAGTTAGTTAACTTCTTGTTTGACGTTAACTCAATAAGAGTTACCAAAATTGGCTAACTGAGGTTACGATAGCCCCCAAATAGCTTGGTCGAGAGACGACTGTTGCAATTGATAATCTTCTTTTGTAATTGCTTCATTTGAAAGCAATTGCTGGTAATGGCTGAGTTCGTTTCGGTATTGCCACTCACGATCTAAGCACTTCTTGCCAGCCTCTAGTGCTTCTGCAATACTCTCAAATAACCCACTCCCCAATTGAACTTTTGAGCTATCTTGAGAGGAAAAACATCTGTAGGTGTACCCGTTCTGCTGTTTGATTGGGCAAACAAAGAAGCCTCTGTAACTTAATCCCTTGTGATAGAGGTATTTTTTTTCAAACATGTTTAGAGCCTCCTTTTTGTTGTAGGACTTGTGGTGCGAAACTTTCACTTGTCGTTCCAGTTTTCTTGGGAACAAACAGCTTTCACTATTTGCCATTTTGAAGTGGGGGAGATATGCGATCGCTGCTTCAATGCAGTAGTGAAGCCATTCGCTTTCCTGTTTGATAGATTTGAGGACAAGGTTTGGTCAAAAGCTGAGAGAACACTCAGCAAGAAACTTTGCAATGCTAAAAGCTGACGTCGCTTTTAGACAATTAATCAGTCCAAAGCAATTTTGGAGTAACAATGTGCTTAATAGTCGAAGATCCACACTCGATTAAAGTTCAAAAGGCATTTTTTCGCTGACTGCTTTGGTAAGCATGTCAATTAACCTAGGTAGACCAGCACTTTTACAAGTCATGCACAAGCCTGTTACCTTACAGTCCTTTATCCAGGATTGAGTGTACTATGACTTGCCTAAGCTGCTCCCTGCCTTAGTTGTGGTATTTGTGTGTGTGGAATATTTTGAAAAGATTTAGCTGTTGAGATCATAGTGTCAATTGCAAGTACAACAATTACAGGACAGTACTAGCCTGGGACACTGACAAGACCAGACACCTTTGACAATGCTGACTCTTCAGTCTCCTCTCAATGCCTACGAAGTTAGCTGTCGGGCTAGGACTGAGAGATGTCCTTCTCTGTTCGTTTTTCTCTTCTTCTAGGAGTTAACGCTAGAGATTTGCCCCGGAAATTGGTTCCTCCGCTCCAACTTTCACATCCGTGCTATTACTTGCACTAGTAAATGATATTGGATTAAGCTGACTTACTTTTCTGAAACTGTATATTAACACAGGTTCTCAGAAAACTTCAACTTATAATTATGATTTCATGTTGTCTAAAGCATAAACGTCCTGTCCACGACCTGTGGCAAATCGCAGGGAGTGATGTAAATCTTTGCTGTTGTAAGTAATAAAGACAATCAGAGCAAGGAAAGATAGACCTGTGGAGAGAGCAAAGATACCTTGATAACTCAACTGTTCAGCAAAAGTACCAAATACAGGCCCTGCGATCGCCATTCCCAAATCAAACCCACCAATGCATAAAGCAAAAACCCGTCCTCGTTCGTAGGAGTAAGAGCGATCGGAAATTAAGGCGATCGTCATCGGAATTAATGTCCCAGCACCAGCCCCCTCTATCAAACCTGCTAGTAAAAAGTGAACAGGACTCTGCGCTAGAGAAAGTAGCAGCATTGACAGACCATAGCAAATCAGACTACCTGTTATAAATAACCCTCGACCGTATCGATCTGAAGCGCGACCAGTGATGATGCGAATACAAAAACTCGACATAGCTGCGGCGCTATAAAACCAACCAGCATTAAAGTCTAGCTTCGTCTCCCTGATATACAAAGCGACAAATGTGGCAAGTGAGCCAAAGACTATACCGATCAGTAGTAGAACTAAAGTAGGAATCCGTAGGCGAGGACTAATCAATAGCTGCCAAAACTTATCACTTTTTGGATTAACTGACACTTTATCTGTTGGATGCCCATTCTGGTCATCTAGAAGAGTTACTTCTACAGACTCCTGAGAAAGGCGGGGTTCTTTAACCAAAAAAGTACAGAAAAAACCCAGTAGTCCTAAGCCAAAGGAGAAAAGAAACAAAGGCGTGTAACCTGCTTGTGCCTGGAGCAAGCCTCCAATCGCTGGCCCTGTTGCAACGCCGATTGGATTTGTCAGACTCATGTAGCCGATAATCTCACCTCGTTGACGGACTGGTGACAAATCCACGACAAGAGCAGTGTTTCCTGTAGTGTAGGCGGCAATACTAATACCGTGAAACACTCGAATCAACATCAACAGAGGAATCGACTTGACGAACAAGTAGCCCAAGGGTGCTAAAGCTACGGCTGCCATGCCAATTAACACCACCAGCTTGCGACTGCGCTGATCAGATAATTTTCCTAGCCAAGGACGAAATAACAGCAAGCCCACAGCAAATGAACCCATGACTAAGCCAACATGCTGTGTTGTGCCGCCCACATCTTCAACATATAGAGGTAAGGTTGGCAGTAAAGACGCCAAACTAGACCAGAAAAATAAACCAGCCGCAAACAAAACTAAGAGGTTTCTACGAGGTTGCGGTTCAAGCGTACTAAAAATTTTCAACACACCCAGCTACTTGTTACACTTCAAGCAAGTTTTCTTACTCTCCTTTATTATTCTTAACATTAAATTCCACAACTTCCCTCACCCGATAGATTGGTCGTCCTTGAGATTCGTGGTAGGTTCGCATTAATAGCTCTGCTAAAAGCCCAAAACTAAACAGCTGGACGCCAGTCAACAGCAATACTACAGCCAAGATTAGTAAAGGACGATTGCCAATAGTTTCTCCTAGTGCCAGTTTGACAAAGGTTAAATAGCCGCCGATTACAATTCCCAGGAGCATTGCAACTAATCCCAACATGCCAAAGACGTGCATCGGGCGTGTCAGGAACTTTTTCATAAACCAGATGGTTAGTAAATCCATCAACACCCGGAACGTTCGCCACAATCCATACTTACTGCGACCAAACTGGCGAGCATGATGTCGCACTGGCAACTCAGCAATTCTTGCTCCCTCAATAAAGGCTAATGCTGGCAAGAATCGGTGTAATTCTCCATAGAGATTCATGTCGGCTACTAATTCTGAACGGTAGGCTTTGAGGGAACAGCCATAGTCATGTATCCTGACGCCAGTGACTTGCCCAATGATCCAGTTGGCAATTTTAGAAGGAAGTAATCGTGTTAACGTCGCATCTTGTCGGTTTTGACGCCAACCGCTAACTAAGTCGTAACCTTCTTCTAGCTTTGCCAGGAGTCGGGGAATATCTACTGGGTCATTTTGTAAATCGCCATCTAAGGAGACGATCGCTTTCCCTCGTGCATAATTAAACCCAGCTGACATCGCTGCGGTTTGACCATAGTTTCGACGTAACAGTACAGCTTTAAGGTCTGTGCGAGTCTGGGCTAGTTGTTTAAGTAGTTCAGCGGAACCATCAGTAGAGCCATCATCGACACAGATAATTTCATAGCTTAGCTGTTCGGCGACCATAGTAGAAGCGATCGCCTCCAGCAAGGGAGGCACACTATCCACCTCGTTGTACATTGGCACGACTACTGAAACATCTAGAATCCTGCCATTAGAAGCTTCACTGTGCCCCGATAACCTTTGAGAAATTAACATTTCTACCTCACACCAATTAGAAAATTAAGCTTGGGATTCCCTTATGAAGGCTGACCTTTGAAAGGATGAGGGATGAGGGCACAAGCCCTGTTATTTATTTATGAAGAAAAAAGAAATGTTCATTATTTTAAGCACCATTATTTTTTATAGGACTATTGGCGCATTCATCCTTCATCCTTCATCCTTCATCCTTCATCCTTCATCCTTTTCCCAGTGATGGTTGATAATTTTCCATCACTCGTCCACAAGAGTGCAATCGTCGATAGTAGGATTGACTAATTTCATCCCCTTGTTCTGAAAGCTGATCGATCCCAATTCCGTTGCGACCAATTTCTGTGCCAGAACTATGGATATAACATCCGTCTCCTATACAAAGACCGACATGATCCACTTTCTCTGGTGTTCCGAAGAAAATAAGATCGCCAGGTAGCAATTCCTCTGGTTGAATTAACTGGGTAAAAGCCGCTTGCTGATACGAGTCTCTAGGTAACCAAATTCCCGAAGCACCAAAAGCTGCTTGCATCAGTCCCGAACAGTCATAGTTAGGCCCAACCGTGCCACCCCACAGATAGTAGTTAGGTTGGTTCATTGCTTCTAGAGTGAAGGCAATCACTTGCGGGAGTCGGTTTTGGATTTCTGGGCGTGAAAGTGCGATCGCCTGATATGTCGTTTCCGTTGGCTCAATTTCAGTGATATCCTTGACCGACAACCATCCTGAGTAGCTATCCTCACACAAACGCACTTCCAGCGCGTCATCCCCTAGCGTCCTTGATAGAATCTGCAAATGACGACCCACTGCCGCCTGAGTTGCCAAACGGGTACAGATGGGAGAATCATAGAGATTTAGATTCGCTCGGCATCGGTACTCAATAGGCCTAGTGCTAACCTGGTCAAAGCTTTCTTGTAACTGTTCTGGAGAAATCATTACCAAAAGTAGAAGAGCGATAAGCTTTTAGATCTCTCTGCTTGCTGGGCAAGAAGTAATCAGGGAACCTAAAAACTTTAACCTTAAACCCTAAAATTCCAAAATTGCCAAGCTAATTGCTAATAACTTGCTCACACTTATGACCTTTTTTCAACACAACGAACAACTAGAAAAACTAGGCACCGATATTCTTGAAGTAACCTGGGCAAAGTTTCCAGGACTTGCCCGCAACCAAATTGCCCTTACCTGGATAGTCTACGACCCACCCGTACCTGTAAATACTGGTGGTGCCCTTTCGGCAGAAGAATTCTGGAAATACCAAGTTCGGGGCTTTAGCTATCGCGGGGTTGAGAGGATATACCCTGCTAGTGTAGTGAAATTGTTCTACCTGGTTGCGATCCACGAGTGGATGGAAAGGGAGATGATTCAGCCCTCAGCTGAGCTGGACCGAGCTATCCGGGATATGATTGTGGATTCCAGCAATGATGCTACAGGTCTAGTTGTAGATGTCTTGAGTGGCACGACTGGAGGACCAGAGTTACCATTCAGTCCCTTTGAAACCTGGAAGTTTCAGCGCAACATTGTTAATCGGTACTTTCAGTCTCTCGGTTGGCAAGAGTTGGAATCTATCAATGTTAATCAAAAAACGTGGAGCGATGGACCTTATGGTCGGGAACGAGCTTTTTTAGGTGAGTTGATGGAAAATCGCAATATGCTGACCACAGATGCCACAGCGCGATTGTTGCACAGTATTGTCGGGGGAGTTGCGGTTTCATCAGCGCGATCGCAAGCCATGATGAGTTTAATGCAACGTAGTCTCGATCCCGCTGACCTAATACATGATGACGAAAATCAGGTTACAGGTTTCTTCGGTGAAGGCCTGCCTCAAGATGCTCAGTTGTGGTCTAAAGCCGGTTGGACAAGTCAGGTGCGCCATGATGCGGCCTACATTGAGCTACCCTCCCAGCACCCCTATCTACTAGTTGTGTTTACCGAAGGCAAGACTCAAAGCCAGAATCCAGCTATTCTTCCCTTTGTGTCTAGGCAAGTTGCGATCGCCATGAGTCAATTAACTTAGATTAAGCTCATCCTTTCTACCAGTAGAAGTTCTGTGTAAGTCCTGACAAAGCTAAGCTGGGGCGCTATTCCACAATCCTCCTACTGATAGAGGTTTTTTTGCTTAAGTTTCATACCACATAGGTATGACTAAATTCCAAAATCTTTTAAATTAACCTAAGGTTATAGTTGTCTGAGGACAAAAATCCGAGAAAATAGGCTATGAGATTTAGCTATTTTCAGTTTTTGATGTGATTGTGAGGGGTGACCGTGAATAGTATCTCTTTTAGACTTGTTTCTTTCCTACTCGGTCTTGTGGCGTTAACGGTTGTTAGTAACACCAAGTCCGCTCTGGCCGAAACGCCTAATGCTGAGTTATCTGTAGAACTCTCTGAACCAGCTGCCGCAGCCGCTCAGAAAGTTATGCCCACTGCTACATCCGTGCCAACCAGTGAATCAGTGGCAGCTGATTCCAGTTTATCTGTGGCTCACTCTCAACTAGTGGCGGAAACAAATCAGGAATTTGCACCTACCGTTACACCTGTAACAGCTAGTGAAACACTAGAGACTCATTCCACCGTATCTCTAGAACCGCCAAAACCAACGAAGGTCTCGCTTCGAGAAGTTAAGTCAGCCAAAACCCCAGCGGTAACTAGCGAGTCTCTAGAAAATCATTCCACCGTTTCTGTAGAATCGCCTAAACTTGCGGCGGCACCAGTTCAAGCCGTTGAGCCTAGTGCTACACCTATAGCAACCAACCAACCACAGGACAATCATTCCACTGCCTCTGTGGAACTTCCCAAACTTGCGGCAGCACCAGTTCAAGCCGTTGAGCCTAGTGCTACACCTATAGCAACTGACCAACCACAGAACAATCATTCCACCATCTCTGTAGAAATTCCCAAACCATCGGCGGCACCAGTGCAGGCAGTTGAGCCTGCTGTGACTGCTGATACTACAGTTGAGCCACTTGCTGTTAATCCTACTTTCCCTGAAATCACAGAAGACATGACTGGGAAGGCTCACGTACAACCAACTTCTGTAGCCAACTTTAATCAGCATCAACCTAGTTCCCAAAAACTTCAGCCGGAAGTCAGCAAAAACGACCAGCAAGTTTCGTCAAAAACGGTAGATGCTGCCCCAGTTGCCAAACCAATTCCAGGAACTCTAGCGACGTCCGCTGCCCTTCTGACAGCGCCTTCACAGACTTCATCTCAACCAAAGGCTTCCTCTAATCGAGCAAACTCTACTGTCGCTCAAACCGAGATTCAGCCCGGTCAAGCTACCCGTGGCGGCCGCAGCTATATTGGTATTGGTGGCAACATTGGTTTTGGTGACACAGGTATTGGTAGTGGTGCCTTTGTCATTAACAGCAAAATTGGTCTAACTTCATTTATCTCCGTTCGACCTGCCATACTCTTTGGAGATGATGTCAATTTTCTCATCCCGGTTACATACGACTTCACAATTGAGTCAGACGATCCCTTTGCACCTGTTCCTTTCGCACCTTTTGTGGGTGGTGGCGTAGTCATTTCTTCGGCTGATGATAACAACATTGGTTTTCTTTTGACTGGCGGTGTTGATGTTCCGTTGTCACGAGAATTTGTTGCAAATGCGACTCTCAATATTGGCTTTCTTGAAAGCTCGACGGATGTTGGACTTACGGTAGGTGTTGGTTATACGTTTCCTAACTTTATAAGATAGGTAACAAGTCAGGTTAGGCTTTTAAGTTAACAGTAAGCTCCCAAGAGTCACTAACTCGCTCTTGGGGGCTTAATTATTTTTGGTTGGTCTTTTTTACATCCGGTTTTATCGCTACTAGATAGTGCCGTTTCTCTATAACAAAGCACTTAATAGCCCGCGTAGGCGGGCTTTGTTTGTGTAGCCCCAGACTTATAGTCTGTAGGCCTATAAAGCGAATCCGGCTACATTATGCCTTTGATAAGCTCATGTAGAAGTTAAAGACCTTAATTAGGCTGACCAAATTGTCGGTCATACACCTCATCTTCTTTCTCTGTCTCAATCTTGAGGTTAGAGCGGGGATAGGCAACACATAGTAGGGCATAACCTTCATTTTGGAGTTCTGGACTTAAACCCATACCATCGCTTTGCTCGACAGTTCCTTCCAACAGTTGAGCAGCACAAGTGGTACAAACCCCCGCATTGCAGGAACTTGGTAATTCTATTCCTGCGGCATTAGCAGCTCGGAGAATCTGTTTATCCTCTGGCACTTCTATAGTGTGGGTAGCACCTTGGTGATGAATTTCGATTGTATATGTCTTAGGCATCTTATAAGTTCTAGGCTTTACACTCTCAATTCCCTTTATGGGAACTGGATGGAAACTGGACTTTGACTGGCTTATTTTAACTCTTTACATGGAACTACAAACCATTATTAATTAACTATTGTCATCTCCAGTTCCAGTTACTATCTTTACTACTACTAAGATTTATTGACAAAACATAGTTTTTATTAACAGTTCAATCATCTTTTCAGAAAATTATTACTGTATAAAAGTTTTTTAATCAAAGTCGGTTGGCCACTCAGGATGGCGATAATGCTCAAATAGTCGCGCTACGTGAGCAGGAATAACGCGAGGGAGAGACAGTTCTGGAATTTCATTCTCCCTAAAGAAGTCAACTCCATCAGTTTCTATATTTGGTGAGGGGGAACCACCTAAAAATTCACATTGAATGAAGAGCTTGTAGATATGATCTCGTTGAGGTGGATATCCATGCTTACCGTAATCATAAACAGCTAGCAGTTTGATAGCGCGTGTATGATAACCAGACTCTTCATAGACTTCTCGCACAACTGCCTCACTAGGAGACTCACCAACATCAACCCAGCCCCCTGGTAATGTCCAACGACCGTCTCTTCGTTCTCTCACAAACAAGAGAGTATCATCACGAAATACGGCACCCCTCACGGCAACTTTAGGAGTCGCATATCCAACTTCGCCAGCAAAAAGATCGAGGACGTAGCTAGGTTCTACGTTGGAATAGGTCGCTAAGATTTCAGCCGCGATCGCTTGTAATGCCTTGTAGCGCTCCCGATCAAAAATACCATCAGTATAGGTAAGACCATTTTGAGCGATCGCCTGTAATTGCTTCCCCCATTCCAACCATCTCAAATCCATAGTTTCTGCTCTAAGAAACTTATCCATAGTTGCCTACGGGGTTCTTTTCCTGCTTTTACGAGGAGTGTCGGCACTAACCTCTCCACAGGCGTTAAGTTCGGACGAAGCCCGCCCTACTTTATCTTCTGGTGCATTTTCCAGATTCAGCGATGCATTAAGATCGCGGTCAATCTGAAAGCCGCACTCTTGGCAATTAAACACACGTTCTCGAAGTGGCATTGACTGGATATGTCCGCAACGAGAACAGGTCTTGCTGCTGGGATACCATCTATCAACCAGTTCAACTTTAGTTCCGTAGTGAGCCTGCTTATAAACCAACTGACGACGGAACTCATAAAACCCAAGGTCAGAGATAGCAGCAGATAGCTTGTGATTGGCGATCATGCCAGAGATGTTGAGATCTTCAATGCGAATTGTGGCATAGGTTCTGCTAATCTCTGTCGTGGTTTTATGCAAGAAGTCCTTGCGTTGATTGCTAATCTGAGCGTGTTGATTGCCCAGTTTCACATAGTACTTTGCTGCATTCTTAGACTTAGAAATACCCTGGCGACGATTACCCAATTGTTTGTTACGATTGCGCCATTGCAACTTACCCAGCTTGGTTTTCGCTTTTTTCATGGGTTTAGGCGCATCGTAGATTGTACCATCGCTCAAGGTAGCAAAGCGCTTAACACCAAGGTCAATCCCGACCTTGGTTTTTTCATGGAACAAGGGAGGAATCCTTAAAGCATTCACGCTGAATGCGACAAACCACCTATCCCCAAGGCGTGACAGAGTAAACGTCTGCGTTACATATCGGCTATCAAGAGATTCTTTCAGGGTAAAGGTCAAGAGTGTAGGAATCTTGATTTTCCTCCCTGCTGCTAGGACAACAACTCCATTGCCGCTGTAAACGGTGAATGAAGCTTTGTCTTTCTTCCGCTTGAAAGCGGGGTACTTACCCAATCCTTGAAAAAACCTGTTAAATGCATTTTGTAAATCCTGTAATGCGCTTTGATAGACCTTGGATGAAAGCTTTTTCATCCAAGCGAACTCAGGTTGTTTAGAGGTGCAATTGGTCAGTACTTTTTTGATAGCCCCGATTTTTTTACTAACTCCACCTTTGAACTCGTTATGGTCAATTTGGCTGTACAACGATAGACCATAGTTGTAGACAACCCTGGAATAGCCAGCATGTTGAGCCATCAGAGTGCGCTGCTTGTTATTCAGTTTTAGCTCTCTTTTGATAGCCAACATTGTTCTCTGCATATCCGTCTTTTACAGCATTATACATAACTTTAGTCAGCTTCTTGTATCTGAGCTATCTTTTTTATTTGTTTTTTGTAAGTTCTCAATCCATACAGCCGACAGCTAAAGCAATGTACGACTGCCATCAGGTCTTCTACCATTTCTTGTTGTGGAGACAACGACTCTTGATTGACTACTGTTATCCTGCAACCATACCAAGATGCCAACTCTTCAATGAAGTCATACCCAAAACGCGCTAAACGGTCTTTGTGGGCAACTATAATGTGAGATACTTCTCCCATCCGAACAGCTTTCATTAGTTTTAAAAACAGCTTTCGTTTAAAATTCATCCCGCCCCCTATCTCCTTTATCCATTCGGTTACTCCTAGCCCAAAAAGAGCAATAGATCGATTTTCCAAGCCATGCCCTTACCCCGTACTCAGACAATCGAAAACTGCCATATTACCCATTACCCACTAAACAAAATGCGCCTGAGCAACCCCAGACGCATTTAATCAATTCAACTTGAAGACTCCATCTAACCTAACGCTTCAGCACCACCAACGACTTCCAGGATTTCCTGAGTAATTGCCGCCTGCCGTGCTTTGTTGTATGACAGGGTGAGTGTTTTCACCAGATCCGAGGCGTTGTCACTAGCGTTGTTCATCGCCGTCATCCGGGCAGCAAGTTCACTAGCGGCTGATTCTTGCAGTGCCCGCAGCAACTGGTTATTCAGATACAGTGGCAAGAGGGCGTCGAGAATTTGCACTGGATCTTGTTCAAAAATCATGTCACGGGGGAATGGACGGCTGGTAGTTGTCACTTTTTCCCGTTGTACCTCGAAGTCGCCGCCACGAGTTGTCAGCCTGAAGATTTCATCATCTTGCTGTTCTAATCCTTGCGGCGTCAGGGGCAGCAGGGTTTGAATCACTGGGCGAGAACTAATCAAAGATACAAACTTGGTGTAGACTAACTCAATCCGGTCTACAGATTCTGACAGGAACAGAGAGAGCAATTCGTCAGCAATCATCGATGCTTCGGATGCTGTAGGAATCTGTTCTAGGCCTGTGTATTTTGCACTAATGGGCTGAGAACGTCGCTCAAAGTACTGGGTAGCTTTTCGTCCAACTAGGACGTACTTGTAATCAACGCCTTCTTTTTGTAGTTCTTTGGCGCGGTTTTCGGCGCGGCGGATGATGTTGGTGTTGTAAGCACCACACAAACCGCGATCGCCTGAAACCACAAGCAAGCCTACAGTCTTAACCTCTCGTTGCCTGAGTAAAGGTAGGTTAGCTTCTTCAAACCGCAGACGATTCTGTAAGCCGTAGAGAACTTGTGCCAACCTGTCAGCAAAGGGGCGAGTGGAAATTACCTGTTCTTGTGCCCGACGCACTTTCGCCGCAGCGACGAGGCGCATGGCTTCGGTGATTTTCCTAGTATTTTTGACCGACTGAATGCGATCGCGAATTGATTTTAAATTAGGCATATTTTTGTTGTTTGTTGTTTGTTGTTTGTTGTTTGTTGGTTGGGAGTATGTTTTCTCGCCAACCAACAACTATTAACTATTAACCAACAACCAATTACACCGATACTAGGAAGGTCTGCTTGTATTCGGCGATCGCTTCTTTGAGAATGCCTTCTGCTTCGTCGTTCAGCTGCTTCTCGTTCCGAATAGTTTCAATGTACTTCGGCTTGCTGGTTTTCAAGTACTCCCGCAGTCCCTTAGCAAAGGTGGTAATCTTATCTACCGCAATATCATCTAAGTAGCCGTTAAGACCTGCATAGACGATCGCCACTTGTTCTGCCACGCTCAACGGCGAGTATTGAGGCTGTTTCAAGAGTTCCCGCAAGCGCTGACCCCGTGCCAACTGGGCTTGTGTTGCGGCATCCAAATCTGAGGCAAACTGAGCAAACGCGGCTAAGTCGTCAAACTGGGCTAATTCTAACTTCAGTTTACCAGCGACCTTCTTCATCGCCTTGGTTTGCGCGGCTGAACCTACTCGTGATACTGAAATACCAGGGTTTACGGCCGGTCGTAAGCCAGAGTTGAATAAGTCTGAGGTCAAGAAGATCTGACCATCGGTAATTGAAATCACGTTTGTGGGAATGTACGCCGAAACGTCCCCAGCTTGGGTTTCAATAATTGGCAGTGCTGTCATACTACCTTCACCCAGTTCTGTACTCAGCTTTGCTGCCCGTTCCAATAAGCGTGAGTGGAGATAGAAAACGTCTCCTGGGTAAGCTTCACGTCCGGGTGGACGACGCAGCAGCAGCGACATCTGACGATAGGCTTGAGCTTGCTTGGAAAGGTCATCATAAATGACTAGCGTTGCCTTACCCTTGTACATGAAGTATTCAGCAAGGGTCGCACCTGTATAAGGAGCTAAGTACTGAAGAGTTGCAGGGTCGTTGGCATTCGCGGCAACCACAATCGTGTAGGCTAATGCTCCTCGATCTTCAAGAACCTTCACCACGTTGGCAACGGTAGAAGCCTTTTGACCAATGGCGACATAAACACAAATTACATCTTCTTCTTTCTGGTTGAGGATGGTGTCTACAGCAATTGAAGTTTTGCCGGTTTGTCGGTCACCAATAATCAACTCCCGCTGACCCCGACCAATCGGAATCATCGCGTCAATTGCCGTGATTCCAGTTTGCATGGGTTCATAAACAGAACGCCGCTGAATAATACCTGGTGCACCAGATTCAATTAAGCGGAATTCACTGGTCTGGATGTCTCCCTTGCCATCAAGAGGGCGAGCGAGGGTGTCTACGACGCGACCAATCATCGCTTCTCCCACGGGCACCTGGGCAATCTTGCCAGTTGCAGTAACGGCGCTACCTTCCTGGATACCACGACCGTCTCCGATCAGCACAGCACCCACGTTATCTGCTTCTAAGTTCAGGGCAATGCCGACTTCGCCATCTTCAAATTCCAACAGTTCCCCAGCCATGCAATTGTCCAAGCCGTAAATCCGGGCAATACCGTCACCCACTTGGAGAACTGTACCAACGTTGGAAACTTTGACTTCTTGGTCGTACTGTTGAATTTGCTGACGAATAATGTTGCTAATTTCGTCCGGTCTAATGCTGATCATGTTTGTTGTTTGTTGTTTGTTGTTCGTTGTTTGTTGTTTGTTGTTTGTTGTCGTTTTTTTCTAATCAATAACTACAGCAGATGAAGAGTGAATGAGGTACAAACAGAAAATCAAAGCCCAAACAGCAAACAGCTTTTACTCCTGACTCCTGACTCCTGACTCCTGACTCCTGAATTCTGCTGTAATAACCAACAACAAATAACTCATTTATGTGGCACGTCCTAGGCTTATACTGATGCGGCGTAGTTGGCCTCGCAAGCTAGCATCGATTACCTGAGAACCTACTTTGATGATCACGCCGCCAATTAGATCGCGATCGATGTTTGTATCTAGTTCAACTTCATGAGCATTAGTCATGGCTTTGACTTTCTCAGAAACTGACTGCCGTTGGGCATCGGTTAGTTCTACAGCTGAAGTCACTTCTGCTACAACTGTCTGTTTCAACTTCCGCAGCTGTGTTTGGAATTGTTTTAAAATTCCTTCTAAGAACTGGACGCGCCGTCGGTCTACTAGAATCATCAAAAAGTTGAGCATGTAGGGGTGAAGTTGATCACCCGCAATCTGACGCAATACAGCTTTTTTGTCTGTCTCTTGAACCACCGGACTTGCTAAAAATAGCTGTAGATCTTCAGAGTTTTTCAGCAGCTCTAACAATGAACTAGCATCTTCACCAAATCGATCAATCAGGTTATCAGATTGAGCTAGGGACATTAAGGCTTCTGCATATGGCTCTAGAACTTGAGCGCCTATCAAACTGCCTTTCAAGAGCCACCTCCTATGATAGCGATGCTACGGTCAATCAGTTGTTGTTGAGCGGAGTCATCTAAGTGACTGCTGAGTTGTGACTCAACTCGCTGTATGGCTAGGGCGGCAACTCGTTCGCGGAGTTCAGCGATCGCTCTTTCCCTTAAGCTTTCCAAATCTGTACCTGCTTGTGCTTTCAGGCGTTCAATATCCTTAGCCGCTTGAGCTAGGATTTTTTCTCGTTCCGCTTTGGCATTTTCTTCGGCGGTTGCACGAATTTTTTCTGCCTCTGCTTGAGCTTGAGCTAACTTCTGTTGAGCGTCTGCTAGGGAAGCGGCGGCATCTTTTTGTCCTTTCTCAGCTTCTCTAACTTCTTGTTCAATTCTCGAGCGACGCTCACTTAGAATATTTCCTAAAACATTACGCCCAAAGTAAAATAGCACCCCGATTAGAATGGCGAGGTTAATTACATTGGTTTCTAATAAATTCAAGTTCAGACCAAAACCACCCGACTCTAAAGCTTGAGCCGCTTCAGTGGCAAGGAATGAGAAAGTTCCCACGATACCAATTTCCTCCTAGGCTACCGAATTAATAGTTTGACTTTCTCTTAAGGAAAAGGGCATTGTTGCGACTATAGCGATCGCCCCTTTTAACCAGTGCGCTAGGTGCGATCTGCTTATAGCAGCGGTTGCGCGATCGCGTCTCTTTACTTTCCTGGTAAATTGAGTGTCGCGAATCGATCTACAAGAGAAAAGGCGCACTGAACACTTCTTTCGGTGACTGCGGAATCTTTTACTTGACCAATTCTGGTCCTAAAAGTTTTTCCAGAATTTGACGACTGAGGCTATCTACCTCTTGCTCAAGTTCTTGCATGGCTGCCTGCTTCTGAGATTCTATCTCTTGGGCGGCCTGTTCTCGTTGGGCTTGAGCTTCCTGCTGCGCTTCGGCTATCTTACTAGCACCAATTTTTTGGGCATCAGCTTGCGCTGCCGCAATTGTTGCTTGAGCTTTTCGGCGAGTTTCTCCTAGCTCTTGCTCGTATTGCTTTGCCAGCCTTTGTGCCTTTTCGATACGTTCCTTTGCTTGCAGGAGATTGGTGCGAATGTACTCAGCTCGCTCGTCAATTGCCTTACCCAGTGGCTTGTAGAATATCGCATTCAACAGTACCACTAAAATTAAAAACTGAACTGCCATCAAAGGCAGGGTTGCATCAAAATCAAACAATCCCCCTTCTTTGGCAGCTGTTTCGGCGGTTTCAACAGCTAGCAAAATTGTCCAGTGTGTCATCTTTATAAAGACCCAATTGCTATCCTTTGGGTCAGCTAATCAGCTGATAATGATTAATGGCTAGTAGTTAGAGTTTATGAACTACTAACTACTAACTCCTAAGTTCTATTGATTTTTACGAGAAGGGGTTGGCAAACAGCAGAACTAGGGCAATTACCAGACCATAAATGGTCAGTGATTCCATGAACGCCAATGTTAACAGCAGAGTGCCACGAATTTTGCCTTCTGCTTCTGGTTGACGAGCAATACCTTCAACCGCTTGGCCGGCTGCATTACCTTGACCAATACCAGGGCCAATGGCAGCTAAACCGATAGCCAAAGCAGCAGCGATAACAGAAGCAGCAGCAATTAATGGATCCATGATTTCTTTTTTTCCTTACAATTTCAGTACAAAACAAACAACACAACAGTTTTCACTTTTAAGTTTCAAGCTTCTCGCTGCAAAACTCAAAGTTCCTTCCTTCCTTCAACTGAGGATGCTATCAATGCTCCTCATGCTCTTCTCCACCGTGCCCTTCCAATGATTCATGAATGTAGGCGGCAGCTAGTGTAGCAAAAACTAGGGCTTGAATTGCACTGGTAAACAGACCTAATGCCATCACTGGAATAGGCACAAACAGGGGAACCAGCAACACCAGCACTGCTACCACTAGCTCATCTGCCAAGATGTTGCCAAACAGACGGAAGCTCAGGGAAAGGGGCTTTGTGAAATCTTCTAAAATCGCAATAGGTAATAGAATTGGCGTCGGCTCAATGTACTTTTTAAAGTACCCCAAACCTCGCTTACTAAAACCTGCGTAAAAATACGCTAAAGAAGTCAACAACGCTAACGCTACGGTGGTATTGATGTCATTAGTGGGAGCCGCCAGCTCACTTTCTGGTATTTCTAGTACCCGCCAAGGCACCAGTGCTCCCGACCAATTCGAGACAAAAATGAACAGAAACAACGTGCCGATAAAAGGCACCCACGGGCGGTACTCTTTCTCACCCAGCTGGTTTTTAGCCAAGTCCCGAATAAAATCCAGGGCGTACTCCATAAAATTTTGTATGCCACTGGGAATTCTCTGGATATTCCGAGTAGCTGCTATGGAAGCCACTACTAGAATTGAGATGACAAACCAGGAAGTTAGAAAAACCTGCCCATGCAGTTTCAAATTGCCTAATTGCCAGTAGAAATGATGACCTACTTCCAATTTGGCAAGGGGAAAAGAATTAAAGACGTTTAAGACACTGTGAATTTCCATTGATGGAAGTTTCCCCAGAAATCGATGATTGGCAGAATGCCTCGTCTACTTTACTTGACCTTTTTCGGGTCAGTTGGTATAAAGGTTTGCACCATGTAGACGATGAGAGTGGCTTTATAAGTCAGAAAACCCAAAAAAATCGGGACAATCTGTAGCTTATGCCATTGAGTTGCTACTATAATCAACCCAATAAACAGCGCAAACCGAGCTTTGCTCAGACTGGTTTTATCTGGGCTAAGTCCCTCGACGTCTTTAGCCAACATTCTCAAGTAAACCATACCTGTGCACGCCCCGATCAAATAATTCAAGGCAATGTTCAGGGAATATACAATCCACACAGAGACAAAAATAATTCCTGTGATTACAAGGGTAACCAACAGCAACATTTGCTTGAGTTTGTAAAACTCCAGCATTGAGGAATTAGTTTGGGGGGGTGGGGAACTCGGTTCAGGGAGTTCCTCCGGTGCTGGGGTTGGTTGAAGAGAGTCGTCTGACAAGTCCACGAGTAGCAGGAACAGCGAGTCCAGAAAACTGGCTTGATAACGATTAAGCTTTAGGTAATTATACCATGTAGCAGTAACATTACTTAAAGAATCACCAACGCTAGCTTACCTGAGAATGGGACTCTTAATCAGAGTTCTTTGTTTGAGTGGGTGTGGCGATCGCACAAAACAGCCCCAGTAGAGTGTCAACCTTAAATTGAAGGGTAGAGAGAGGACAAGGGGGACAAGGGGGAATTGCCTTAATATTTACCCCTCAAATCTACATTGATGCTCCACTAGACAAAAAGCGAGTAAACTTAATCCCGCTAGCTCCAGGCTGATATCCCACTCCTCTGCTGGGAGGCTAGCGCCACCCGTTTGCTCTCTAGGCTTGGCTAACGAATCTTCCTCTTGTTCAATTGAGTATCTCAGTCTTAAGAAGTATGTCGATTGATAGAGGGCTAGAAGAGAAGCTGCAATTAGATTGAGTTGGCAACCCTTGAGCAGACCGTACAAACAGTAAATAGGGGTCAAATGAAAACTCAAACTCAGCTGATCATGGGCATCCTTGGATTAAGTGCCTTCATCAGTCTTCCGGTACTAGCACAAAACAACCTAGTTAAAGACTCATTCAGTGACAAGCCTGGGTACACTGCACAAAGCGGCACCAGTTCTCCTAATCGGCCAGTTGAAGACAGAAAAACCCCAAATTCTCCCACTAACGCAGCACCAGGAACTAAAAACCTGGTAGACCAAGCAGCTAGTAATAACCAGTTCCAAACTCTTGCCAAAGCTATTAAAGCAGCAGGCTTAGAGAAAGCACTAGCAGAAAAAGGACCTTACACTCTTTTTGCTCCTACCGATAAAGCTTTTGCTGCACTGCCACCAGAGGCATTAGAACAGCTACTAAAACCAGAGAACAAAGACATTCTGGTGCAACTGTTGAGCTACCATGTAGTACCAGGTTCAGTCACTAGCTCTCAGATCAAGCCTGGGCAAGTTGAAACCCTTGCTGGCAAGCCCGTGACAATAAAACGTGGTAACGACGGTACAGTCAGTGTCAACAACGCCAAAGTGACTCAAGCAGATATTCAAGCCAGTAACGGCGTAATTCATGCTGTTGACCAAGTGATTCTGCCACCAGACGCTCAACCTCAACCACCAGCAACTCAACCTCAATCAGAAACATCACCCAAGCCATAAGCTAGAACTAGCATTGAGCTTATCAATCGGGGTTAGTAGCTGTTTAAGCAAATCCTCTGTATGAAATCCGTCCCCAACTAACTGTTGGTGAAGGCGGGTTTTGAGTTTTCAATTATTTACTTTTGTGTTATGTACTACCAGTGATGTTGTTGGGGTAGCGATCGCACAGTGCTGCGTTCAGCAGATCGCACTCAATCAAATACAGGAGGCCACAGTTCCGATATAGCTAGCTCCCATCCGGGCAGCAGTTCTGGCAGTGTGAGGGTGTCTCCATCACAGAGGGTAACGGGTGACTGGTTCGGGCGATAAACTGTGAGTGTACGCTTGTCAGGGTCGATGAGGATACCGACAACAGCACCAAGTTCTAGAAACAATTCAATTTTCTTAACCAGCGGCTTAACTCGGTCGGTCTTGGATTTGACCTCAACCATCAAATCTGGCACTAGCTCCACAAAGTCGCGCAAGGTTCTCTTGAGTCGGTTGGCTTGCACGAACGATACATCGGGAGCGCGGAGGTTTCGAGGTTCTTTTTGACCATTAGAGCCGTTCTCCGACGAGCTTTCTTCCTCTTCAGACTTGGGTAGGATAAAGCCAGCGCTGGAGCCAGTGACCCGACCCAAGCGACGTGGGCGCACCCAGTTAGCCATCTGCCGCAAAAATTCGGTACCAATCTCTTCTGACTCGTAATCGGACGGCCCCATAACCACGATGCTCCCATCTACTAATTCCATCTGCCAGTCTGGATGCTGGGCGATAAGTTGCTCTAGGTGTGCAATGGTCATGGACATAAGACAATTCCAGCCAGAGTGTTTCTGTCCCCATAATAATTTGAGGAGCAGCAATTGTTATCTTGATGGATTTGTTAATGGGCAACACTCATGGCAATTGCTCGATCTACAATCTAGGCGTTAGCAAAATCAACTGCTGATTCAGGAGCGATCGCACTTCTTCCATCCCCAACTTCACACCCGCTAAAATTTCTCCCAGCGTCCTAGATTCAGCAGCATTAGCATCACAAGCTTGCAGAAATTCAAATTCTTCTTCTGATAAGTTAATAATCTGGTAGTCGTAGTTAAACAAACACTTGCTAGGCCATCCATCCATGCAAGGATTCCGCTCTGGAATTGCGGCTAAAAGTGTGTCATCCGATGACCAATCTGCCTTGGTTAGCGGCGGTCGTCCTAAGAAAAACTCGTAGTGGGTAACGGCTTCTGGATCTAATAGTTCAATTAATCGGTAACGTTCGCGATCGCTTAATCTTGTGGCTCGCTCCATCAACTCTGAATTCTTCCCTAAAAGTCGCTCCATATGCCAGCAGCGAGGATTAGAAAAGCCGATAAACTCCAACCCAGAGGCATCAATCAGTTCAAATAATGTCTCGATGTTGTAGTCAATCTCTTGGGGATGAACATACATATCCGCAAAGTTGGCATCCCGCTGATTTTCCAAAGACCAACGTTCTTTTTCTCGCTTGACAAGACGGTTATTTTCTGGTAGAAATTCAAAAATCTTTCGTCCTACCTGGACACCATCTCGGTAGTCGCCTCGTTGGTTGCCTTGGAGAAGTGCGATCGCTTTCTGCATCAGCTGGATTTCCCAGCGTCCCAATTCAGCATAGACAAAAATGTGCATCAAGCCGCCAGGAGCTAGCTTTGTTGCCAAGGCTTTAATGCCTCGAATTGGATCTGGTAAGTGATGTAAAACGCCAACACAGTTAATCAGATCAAACTCACCATCAATTTTTTCGACATCATACAAGCTCAAGTGATGGAACTCAACGCGATCGGCTCCTGAACGGCGGCAGCGTTCCCTCGCCACTTCCAACGCACCCGCACTTAAGTCAATCCCAACCACAGACGCCTGAGGATTGAGGTGAACTAAATACTCCGTCCCGACACCAGTACCGCAACCAGCATCTAAAATACGTATGTTCTGCCTTAGTGGTTTCTGAGCCGTGCAAAAATTGTATGCAGTTAGCCAATTCCAGCGCCAGTTATAGCCAGGAGGTGGCTCATCCAGTAAAGGCTCTGGCGGAAAAGGGTAAGTATCGTAAAGCCGTTGAACAGCAGCGCTAGTATCTTGAGTTTCCATTACAACAGGAATTAGAGACTGGAGACGTACACAGCAAAGGACTCAGATCAATCTTATTTTCTACCAATTCTGAAATCCTAGTGCAGCTTGGCGCAAATCAGTGACCAACTAAAAATACCCCTTTGTCTCCCTTGTCTCTCTTGTCATCCTTGTCCTCCTTATCCCCTTTGTCCCTCGTCGGAGGTAGTCACAAACTGCTACCCCCCTGCTCTAGTCCGCACGTCCCCCACCTTGAGAGATTGTAACAAAACTTATGGCGTCTCTCAGCTAATGACCTGAATCAACTATGATCACTTAGTAAACCCCTGGAGCGTGTTCTATACACTTTTTAACAAATAAGTCCAGGATGTCAGAAACGTTTTAATCTAAAGACTGACCTAGTTTAGCCGGGGCGTTTGTTTATTGAAGGCATCACAGGGATATCCTATCCATTATTTTCGGGATGGGAAAGATACTGGTGCAAAGCAGCCTGATATAAGCGAAAGTAACCTGTATTAGCACCCTGGTCAGGCTTAACACAGAAGAAAAAAAAATTGTCGATGGGAGCTTTTTGAGAACCAATGAGTGTTAAGGCAAGTGGTGGAAGCTCAGTTGCGCGTCCGCAACTCTATCAAACAGTACCGGTTGCAACAATTATTCAAGCAGAACAGCAAGATCGGTTTTTAGGGGGAGGTGAGCTGAACGAGCTTGCCAATTACTTCCGCTCTGGTAAACAGCGTTTAGAAATTGCAGATGTCATCAGCAAAAACGCCGACCTGATTGTTTCCCGTGCTGCCAACCGGATTTTCGTTGGGGGAACCCCAATGGCCTTCCTGGAAAAGCCTAGGGAAGAAGTGGGTCAGGAACTGGTACTAGCCGGTCGTGATACCAGCGCTGATGTGAGAGAAACCATGAAGCTGGGAACTGCTACTTATGTAGAAAGTGGTGGTGGCTTCTTCGAGGGACTGCGCTCAATCTTCAGTGCTAGTAGCGGAGGTCCTGCACCAGCAGGTTTTCGACCTATTAATGTCGCTCGTTATGGCCCAAAAAACATGCAGAAGTCTCTGCGAGACTTAGCATGGATGTTGCGCTATGTGACTTATGCGATCGTTGCTGGCGACCCGAACATTATTATCGTCAACGTCCGGGGGCTGCGAGAAATCATCGAAAATGCTTGCTCTGGAGATGCCACAATCGTAGCCCTACAAGAAATGCGTGCTGCCTCATTGGGGTATTTCAAGCGGGATGCCGAGGGACAAACTATTGTTAATCAGTACTTTGAGATTCTGATTAACGAATTTAAAGCCCCGAATCCTTCAGATAAACTGCGGCAGCGTCCTTCAGGTGACAAACAAGGTCTACAACTGCCTCAAAGCTACTTTAATGCAGCAGAGCGGCGTCCTAAGTACGCAATGAAGCCCGGTTTGTCGGCATCGGAAAAGCAAGAAGTGGTGAAGGCCACCTACCGACAAATTTTTGAGCGTGACATTACCCGCGCCTACAGCCAGTCCATTTCTTACCTGGAATCTCAGGTCAAGAACGGCACCATCTCAATGAAAGAGTTTGTGCGCCGCTTGGGTAAATCACCGCTATATCAAAAACAGTTTTTTGAACCCTTTATCAACAGTCGTGCCCTAGAGCTGGCATTCCGTCACTTCCTAGGTCGCGGTCCGAGTTCTCGCGAAGAAGTCCAAGAGTACTTCTCTATTGTTTCCAACGGCGGTCTAGCCGCTCTCGTGGATGCTTTAGTAGATTCTAAGGAATACTCCGACTACTTCGGCGAAGAAACGGTTCCTTACCTCCGGGGATTGGGGCAAGAAGCCCAGGAGTGCCGCAACTGGGGACCGCAGCAAGATTTGCTGAAGTACAGCGCACCCTTCCGCAAGGTGCCGCAGTTTATCACAACTTTTGCTCGCTACGAACAGCCGCTGCCTGACCAACATCCTTATGGTTCTGGTAACGACCCGTTAGAAATTCAGTTTGGCGCAATCTTCCCCAAAGAAACCCGCAATCCTAGTAGCCGACCCGCTCCATTTGGTAAAGATACCAAGCGTATTTTGATTCACCAAGGGCCAGCTGTGAATAACCAAAACAGCAATCCCAAGGCACGAGGCGAGTTTCCTGGTACTCTAGGTCCCAAAGTATTTCGCTTAGATCAACTGCCCTTATCTGGCATTGGTAGCAAGAAAAACAACGCATCTAGCGTTAAATTCTCCGAAAGCTCTACCCAAAAGGTAATTCGTGCCTGCTACCTGCAAGTGTTTGGCCGGGATGTATACGAAGGTCAGCGCCAGAAAGTTGCAGAAATTAAGCTGGAAAACGGCGAGATTACCGTGCGGGAGTTCGTCCGGATACTGGCAAAGTCTGAGTTGTTCCGCAAGATGTACTGGACATCGCTGTATGTATGTAAAGCGGTTGAGTATATCCATCGGCGTTTGTTGGGTCGTCCTACTTATGGGCGCTCTGAGATTAACAAGTACTTTGATATCAGCGCTAAAAAGGGTTTCTACGCTCTAGTTGATGCCATTATCGACAGCCTAGAGTACTCTCAGGCGTTTGGGGAAGATACAGTTCCCTATGAGCGCTATGTGACTCCAGCTGGTTTGCAGTTGCGAACCGCACGACCTGGTAGCCTAGGCGAAGATATTGGTACCAGAGTTGATAAGGAAGTCACGCCGCGCTTCGTTGAGCTGGGTCAAGTTACCCAAAGCCGGACTGAACCTGATGTTCAATTCCGTATTAATCAGGGCGTCACTGTTAAGCGCGAACAAACTAAGGTCTTCAAGCTAACCAGTACGACTGATAAGCAAGCGGTTCAAATCCTGATTCGAGCAGCTTATCGGCAAGTATTTGAGCGTGATATTGAACCCTATGTTGTGGGCAATACCTTCACGGTTCTGGAAAGCAAGCTCGGTAACGGCGAAATTAACGTTAAGGAGTTCATTGAAGGGCTAGGCACATCAGAGCTTTACATCAAAGAGTTCTACACCCCCTATCCGAACACCAAGGTAATTGAGCTGGGAACGAAACATTTCCTAGGTCGTGCTCCCGAAAACCAGAAGGAAATTCAAAAGTACAACAAGCTTCTGGCGGCTGAAGGTATTCGTGGCTTTATCAGTGCGATGGTCAACAGCCTAGAGTATGCCCAAGTGTTTGGTGAAGATACGGTGCCTTACCGTCGCTTCCCAACTCTCCCAGCGGCAAACTTCCCCAATACCGAAAAGCTGTATAACCAGCTAACTAAGCAGAATAAGGATGTTGTGGTTCCCAGCTTTGAGCCGGTGAAATCACGCATGGATGTTGCGAAACTGCCGCTGACAGGTAAGGCTCTGGCCGACATGAAGGCGAAAGAGCGCCAGATGGATATGAGTAAGCCGATGTTCATTGAACTCGGTCGCTCCTTCCAAAATGGCAGTGGACAGTCAGTTGAGGTTGGCGTTGGGACAACTCGCCGCAAGCCTGCACGGATTTTCCGCATGACTACAGGGGTCAGTCAGGCAGAAAGCGCCCTGGTGATCAATGCCATTTACTGTCAGGTGATGGATGTCTTCAGTGGTCAAGTGCCGCAACAATTCCGGCGTTCTGATTTGGAGAGCAAACTCCGCAACGGTGAAATCTCGGTGCGAGAGTTTGTTAAAGCCTTAGCGAGTTCTGAGATTTACTGCAAGCGCTTCTACACGCCTTATCCAAATACCAAGGTGATCGAGTTCTTGTTCCGGCATCTGTTGGGACGGGCACCAGCTACTCAGGCGGAAATTCGGCAGTACAACAAACTGTTGGCTGATCAAGGTTTGAGGGCTGCGGTTGAAGCGATGGTAGATAGTCCAGAATATGCTCGTTTCTTTGGCGAGGATGTTGTGCCTTACAATCGCTTCCCCGCGCTGCCTGCTGGTAACTACTTGGGTAGTGTGAAAGCGGCTTCTGACCTAGTGAAGCAGTCTTGGTCAGATCTGTCGCCTTCTTCTCTGAGCAGTCGCTTTAGCTAAGAGAGTAGAAATCCCTGGGCTGTAAAGTTTGGAGGTATCACTAACGCTTCATGAAGCAATCGCTTCATGAAGCTAACTAGAGGTTTTGTCTCCTCTGAATCTGTTAAGAGCAGTTCAGAGGAGCTTTACTCTTGGCGATCGCTCCTTCCTCCTTGCTCCCCAATCTGAGGAATAATGTTACAAAATATTGCGAAAGTAGGAAGAATGTGAACAATCTATCGCAAAATATTTGCGGAAGGTACGCTGTATCACTGACCTGATGTATCGCTTAGTACTCCCATAAAGCCTAAAATTACTTAGGACGTATGTAATTATGAGAGATTTAGCAGTAAAAGCTCTGCTAAGAAAAGCACATTAAGGAAAAGCACAACAGCGTCCTGAGACTGCAAATGCCAGTTAAAACACACCTGGTTAAATATTTTCTGGAGGAATCCTAGATGAGTATCGTCACGAAATCGATCGTGAATGCAGACGCCGAGGCTCGCTATCTCAGCCCTGGCGAATTAGACCGGATTAAATCTTTTGTTACCTCTGGTGAGCGTCGCCTCCGGATCGCTCAAACTCTGACAGATTCACGCGAGCGCATCGTCAAGCAAGCTGGTGATGCCCTGTTCCAAAAGCGTCCTGATGTTGTTTCTCCTGGTGGCAATGCCTACGGTGAAGAAATGACCGCTACTTGCCTGCGCGATCTAGACTACTACCTGCGTCTAGTAACCTACGGTGTAGTGTCTGGAGATGTCACACCAATTGAAGAAATTGGTTTGGTTGGCGTTCGTGAAATGTACAACTCTCTGGGTACCCCAATCCCCGCAGTTGCTGAAGGTGTCCGTGGTTTGAAGAATGCCGCTGCCTCACTGCTATCTGCTGAAGATGCGGCTGAAGCTGGCGCTTACTTCGACTTCGTGATTGGTGCCATGCAGTAGGGTGTTTCCCATTCCCTGCCGTAGAGACGCAAGATAAAAGCGTCTGTACAAAAGGTACAAGAATTTCAAGACTAAGTGAAATAAGGAAACGAAATCATGCAAGACGCAATTACAGCTGTTATTAACTCCTCTGATGTCCAAGGCAAGTACCTGGACACGGGTTCTTTGGAAAAGCTGAAGAGCTATTTCAGCACCGGTGAACTGCGGGTGCGTGCGGCAACCACCATCAGTTCTAACGCTTCCACCATCGTTAAGGAAGCCGTTGCTAAGTCTTTACTGTACTCGGACATCACTCGTCCCGGCGGCAACATGTACACGACTCGTCGTTATGCTGCTTGTATTCGTGACTTAGACTACTACCTGCGCTACGCTACCTATGCCATGTTGGCTGGCGATCCTTCCATCCTCGATGAGCGCGTGCTCAACGGGCTGAAGGAAACCTACAACTCTCTAGGTGTTCCTATCTCCGCAACCGTCCAAGCTATCCAAGCCATGAAAGAAGTTACCGCTAGCCTCGTTGGCGCTGACGCTGGTAAGGAAATGGGCGTCTACTTCGACTACATCAGCTCTGGCTTGAGCTAAGATTAAGCTCTCCTAGTTAATTTGTGAGCTTGTAGTCAAGTTGTAATGTAAAGGTCTGGGAAGTCAACTGTGAGTGCTAGCTTGTTAGAGGCAAGTCTTCTCTCCTTGAGGAAAAGCAGATGAGTTTTGGCAGTCTAGTATTGATGATTGACTCCCAGCCTTTGTTTTGAGTACAGAAGTTTCCCTAAGATTTCGCGGTTGTGGTAGAGCATCAACTAAGAAAAGGGCTTCCTAGAAAAGCGATCGCGAATTGTTGTAAGCTAAGTAAACATTGCTCCCACAAAGCATTTTGATCGTTGCTTTGATTGTTCGCTTGAAAAACTGAATTCAAATTTAAAATTTGTTAAGTCAACCAGGAGAGATAAACCCATGCGTATGTTTAAAGTGACGGCCTGCGTTCCTAGCCAAACTAGAATCAGGACACAACGGGAGTTACAGAATACCTACTTCACAAAATTGGTTCCCTACGACAACTGGTTTCGTGAGCAGCAACGAATTATGAAAATGGGTGGCAAAATTGTCAAGGTTGAGCTGGCCACCGGGAAGGTTGGTACAAATACTGGGTTGCTCTAATCTTATACAACAGCTATTTATCGAAAAATGTTAAGGGGTCGCAAAGACCCCTTTTGTTTTGGGAGTTAGTTGTACAATGAAGGCCATTGAGAAAGCTTTCAGGATACTTGCCGGGATAAAGTTGGATAGACTCTGTTGAGTTGAGTTAGGGTGGTTAAACGTTACTGTAGGCTCATAAGCTCTACGTTGTTGTTAGTAATTAATTGTTCGTGGCTCTACGTGACCTAATTCTGTTAGTTAATCCCTCCGATAGGGAATGGGCAATGGATGCCCGGTTATTGCGGTGGTTAACGCTCATCTGGATGTTTATTGGGTTAGCCGTTCTCTTCTCGGCGTCTTATCCGAGTGCAGATGCGGAGTTTGGGGATGGGCTGTATTACTTCAAGCGACAGGTTATATGGGCGGTGTTGGGTTGGCTGGGATTTAACTTGGTGGTGCGATCGCCCCTACGTTACATGGTAGGAATCAGCCGTTGGTTTTTGATAGTGATGTTGGGGCTGATTTGGGTTACCGTGATTCCGGGGGTTGGAACCACTGTCAATGGTGCAACTCGCTGGCTGGCACTCGGTCCTGTTCCTTTTCAACCCTCTGAGCTGATTAAACCCTTTCTCGTCATCCAGAGCGCTCGAATTTTTGGGCAGTGGGAACGACTTACCTGGCGAGTGCGCTTGATCTGGCTGGGAATTTTTGTCTTTGTACTTCTGGGGATTTTGGTACAGCCCAATCTAAGTACCGCCGCACTATGCGGGATGACGTTGTGGCTGGTAGCGCTGGCATCAGGATTGCCTTTTTCTTACCTAGGAGGAACAGCCCTAGGCGGCTTTTTACTGGCTTTTATTAGTATCAGTTTGAAAGAATACCAGCGGCGTCGGGTGATGTCGTTTATCAATCCTTGGGCTGATCCAATGAATGATGGATACCAGCTAGTTCAAAGTCTTCTTGCTGTTGGCTCAGGCGGCACTTGGGGGTCTGGGTATGGGTTATCACAACAAAAGCTATTTTATTTGCCAATTCAGTACACCGATTTTATCTTTGCTGTATTTGCCGAAGAATTTGGCTTTGCGGGTAGTATATTGCTGCTGCTCATGATTATGGCTTATGCAACGCTGGCGGTAATGGTGGCGATCAAGGCGCGGAATATAGTTCATCAGTTGATCGCGATCGGGGCAATGATCTTGATTGTGGGGCAGTCATTGTTAAATATTGGTGTGGCTACTGGTGTTCTCCCGACAACGGGTTTGCCGTTACCATTCTTTAGTTATGGCGGCAATTCAATGATTGCCAGTTTAATCTCAGCGGGGCTACTCATTCGGGTGGCTAGAGAAAGTAGCGAGGCTGAAGTTGTATCCTTACAAGCGCGTCGCCAGTCGGTAGCAGAGCGACGACGCCACAGAAGACAGCAGAAACCGCAGCCTCAGAGATGAATCTCTCTCGTACTTGTGGTGAAAAACCGTATTTTTGGGTAATGGGTAATGGGTAATGGGTAATAAGACTGAGTTAATTACGAATGGGTAAAGCATAAAATCCTATGTGATTGGCAACTGGACGCTGACGCATAGGAAGCTTTGTATGAATTGGAGCATTTAGCAAGGTTAGGCCTTCTGGAGTTGTTGCTACTAGGGTAGTTGAACCGCCACCATCCAAGTTTAATGCTGTATAGGCACCTAGCTCTTTGACAATCTTCGTCAGTTCAGCCATAGTGGCTCCTTCACTGTAAAGCGGCTGCTTCCCATCTATGACGATGAGCCAAAGTTTTTCACCCTCTTGATTGAGCGCCACTGCAACACGCGGGTAGGCGGCGTTATCGGGAGGATGTAAACTCAAGCCTATAGGTTTGCCCTGCATAATTAGGATTTCGTTACCAGCTACAGCTTGAACGGTACCAGAAGGACACTGTTCACTACTTTGGATTTGAGCGCGATCGCTTATCGGCACTCTACCGCCTGCTTTACTGGCGAAAAAACACAACATAGGCCACTTGATTTGAGCCTTAGAGTAACTAGAGCCATTGGAAATAGCTTGTCCTAAAATGTTGACGCGATCGCCACTTTTAGGAAAGTAGTCCCAGGGGGTTTTTTCACGAAACGGATGGAAAAAGCTGGCATTGACTGCTAATTGCAGCTTGAACTCCTTGACAAATTCTGATGTAGTCCGTGCTTCGATGTCTGTATTGTCAGAAGTAGCCCTTCCAGGTGTTACCAGCACTCTAATTCCTGGTGCTTTCAAGTCAACAGTGACGATATGAATCATCATGGGGCGTGGTGTTGAGCGAACTTCGCGTCTGTAGGTAATGCCTTGAAACAGCGATCGCTCTTGGTTCGTCCGAGGCGGGCGAGAGAAATGTAGCCAAGCGTAGAGTATTAGTGGCAAGACTAATAGACTAATTCCCACAGCCACCCAAAATTGCTTTATGCCAATCTGGTGTTGATGATTCATGGCTTGAATGCTTTTATCTACTAAATTATGGCGAGTTCATCCCCGCTCAACTTTGCTAATCAGGCGTTGCGAAATCGTTCTTTCAAAGGGCGGAACCTCAACGGTGCAGACTTTAGCGGTTGTGATATTCGAGGTTGTGATTTTAGCTATGCTCTGTTACAGGACGCCAATTTTGAGCGAGTAAAAGCGGGTCAAACTCCCAAGCGGTTCACGACTCTAGTGGTTGTTGCAGTGGTAGTGGCTGTATTAACAGCAGACGCACTCAGTCGAATGATTTTTGGTTCTCTAGGGCGGACGCTCGAACAGCCAGCTGGGTCTTATATTTTAGCTTTAGGTATCAGCATGGCTATTGCTGGAGGCTTGTGTGCATGTCGAGTGATGACTGGTACCAAGTCGATGGTAGGACGTGTAGCAATGATAGTTTCTGGAACTGCGTCTGGAGCTTTGCTGGGTTTTTTCTATGGAGGAAGTACCACGAATAATAATCCGCAAATAGCGATCGCTACTGCGGTAATAGTAGCGGTGGTGATGGCGATCGCTACTTTCAGATTTCAGCGTGGATTAGTAGCCGTTGCAGTTGCGGTTGCGGGGGCAGTCGCTGGGTATGGGTTTGCCTTTTTAGTTGGAGCAATAGCGATCGCATTTCTCAGTGTTCAACAGCTCGTGTGGGGATTGATTTGGAGCATCTTATCATACGGCAAAGAAACAGAGAAACCTTGCTTCTGTGGTAGGCGAACCCAGCGAGGGTTGTATAGGTCAGCTAACAAGACTTACATCAACGCAGATATAAACGGAAGCTATAACATTCTGCGTAAAGTATTCCCGACAGTTTTTAACCGAGGGATAGGGGACATTGCAGTTCGTCCTCACGGAAAGTTAAACCCTCTATTGGGGAAATTTGTCCATAAAAACTAGAACTGTAGTAGGTTATCCAGCGAAAGGCAGATGAGGGGCAGGCGATAGGCGATACACACTTAGAGGCTTGGGTTGCCCTTTGACAGGTTGTGGTGGCAATGGCTCTGTCAAAATAGTCTTCGGTAGCGCTTGGTGGGTAGCCGCCGTCAGCAGCAGTGGTTCTCCGAGTGTCTTAGTTAAAGATTCGACTCGCGATGCTACGTTGACGGTATCACCAATCGCTGTGTACTCTAAGCGTTGACTTGAACCAATACTGCCAACTACCGCTACACCTGTATGAATACCAATACCCATAGCTAGAGGAGATTGTCCCTGACTTTCTAAGTAGCGGTTAATCTGTTGTAAGCTTTCGAGCATGTCCTGGCCTGCTGCCACCGCCTGTGCTGCATGATCGCCGGATTGGTTTCCTACCCCAAACAAGGCCATGAATCCATCCCCTAGAAATTTGTTGACCATTCCTGCGTGACGTTGCTCGACAATATCAACCATTTCTGTCAAGAACAAGTTCAGCAGGGCGACAATTTGCTGGGGCGGTTCTATCGCGCTGCGGGCTGTGAAGTTCCGCAAATCCGCAAACAAAACCGTCAGTTCCTGCTCAATTCCGCCCAAACTAGGATCGCGCTGGAGAATTTGAATTGCGGCTTGTTGGCCAACGTGACGACCAAAAGTTTCTTGTAAATGTTGCTTCTCCTGTAGCTCCCCGATCATGCAGTTAAACTCATCAATCAAAGGGCCAAATTCATCAGCTCTAAGTAACCCAACGCGCATATTTAGGTTTCCTGCGGCTATAGCATTAGCCGCACGCTTGAGTTCTTGGACTGGCTCAACCACCAATTGACTGACCATCCAGGCGCTGCTTAAGCTAAAGACGATACCCAGTCCTCCAACTGCGATCGCAAACCAATAATCTTGGTTCGTACAGTAACGAGGAGCCAAATTCAACAATAGTAGCGAAATAATTGGACATACCCCTGCACAAAAAGCCAACAATACTCCTCGCCACCGCAAAGAAAGAGGAAAAGTACCAGGCGTTTGAACGGGTAGAGCATCCCGAAACAGCACAGGATACAACAGCTGCTGACTTAGCAATTCGATAGCAAAAAAACTGTGAGTGATGGCAAGGAGAGCTGAAATCACAAAAGATATAGGAAGGTCAATTAAGAGGCGAGGATTCAGCTTGTCCGGCGTCCCAGACAGAGCCAGTAAAAATACTGGGATGCATAGTAACCAAAGGCTTGCGGCTACCAATACTCCCCACCAAGGCAGATTAATCACCCGTTGCCTCGCCCAGAGGAGACGTTCTGGTGCCAGTGGCTGGTTGCGCTGTAGCCGTCGGCAAGGTTCCCTGAGGGACATCACTACCCAAATCCAGAGACCAACTCCTGCTGGGTAGACAATCGCGTTAAATACCTTAATCGTGTTCCAGAACGCCACTAATTGGTCTACAGTCAGCAGGGGTTGAATATGGGAAAAGTTGTACCAGATATTAAACGCGCTACCGAGCAACTGAGCAGCCACAGAGGCACAGACGACTAACCACAGACGCCGCTCAATTGAGTCATACCACAGCTTTTTGAGTCCGAATTTACGAAAAAATGCCATGTCATCCTCTGCTGTTGTTCTCAAACACAGAAACAATAGCTTTTGGCAGACTTTAGTAGTCCTTCAGTCTGCTGTAGATGCCCTGACAATTTCTACCAAATCTAACTTGAAAATAGGGAGTCGAGAGTTGGGAGTCGGGAGTCGGGGAAGAAATATTTTGATTTCTACTCCTACTCCTACTCCTTCAGAGAAGGCTTCGCCAACGGAGAAGGCTGCGCGAACGTTGTGAGCTTTCGCTCATGGTGCCTAACTTGAAAATAGGAGTCTTCAAGTCAGAAGATAGGAGTCAGGAGAGCAATTTTCATTCTTTTATTGTGCGCTCTCGGTGCGTAGAAGGCTATCTTGAAAAGCCTTACTGTTATTTACTTATCAGTAGTTCTCTGCTTGTTTATGCCGATTTAGGAAAAATTAATGAATTTGCCTTTTACCTAGGCTATGAAGTAAAAAATAGTCAAGAACTCATATAATTATGTTTTTGTAAATTCCTTTAGAAAAAGCTTAATAAAGTTGAAAAGAAATTGCCTTAATCTAACTTAGCTGATGCTATAGTTTTTGACTACTCAATAATTTTTGAATCAAGAAAATATACCAATTCCCAGTTGCATGTACCGTGCCCATACAAAAACTACGAGCAACTTAACTGAGAACCGATCTAGAACAGGGCTTACGCAAATCTCCCGTGGAACCACCATCTGTAGGGGCGTATAGCTATACGCCCCTACCCTATGTCCTGTCTGTGCGTAAGTCATATAGAAGCAAAAAACGGTTATTATCAGTAAATTGCTGCTGAATTAGCAAGCTTGTTATTCCGTTAAATTGGCATCTTTCATATAACTTAACAACCAATTAGCTGCCGTAGCTCGACGAGTTTGTCGGGGGCTAAATTCACCTATTTTATATCCTTTGAAACCCAGCTGTTCTTTCAAGAGTTGCTTATTGGGTTGGGGAATAGAACGAGTAAGCTTCACAGTTGCAGGGCGACTCTCAATAAAATTGGGTGGCTCAGGATACTCTTCCTTCCATTCAGGAGAAACTCCTGTTATATCCCACTTATTAGCCTGTAAATCATAGCGATAACCTAGATAGTGCCAGACTATTCTATTTACTATATCGTCATCTATCTTTTCATCTAAAATTGACCAAATAGTTTCAGTATTTAAGGGTGGTAAATTTGACATAATTCCGAATAATTATTAACTTACTGTGGTGAATTGAATGCTAAAAAATCATGTCTTTCGCCCTCTAGCCTATTGTCGCTTCCAAAGTGCTGATGTATTAAAAAACACATTTTTCATCAAATTACTCTAACAGCACCGATAATCACAAACTTGCCGTAAAGTTTTGTTCTTGTTCCGTAGATTTCTACATCAATTAGGCTTGTGTCTTTCCGCTGCCCTAGGAATTTACAACTGAGATTTTTACTATGACCCTGAAGACATTGATTGAGTTGTTCAGATACAAAGTTGCGGTGTTCTGCTCCTATAAGGTCTAGTACTGATTCTAAAGAGACAAGTTCACCAAACGTATAGCCAAAAATCTCTGCAACCCTAGGGTTCGCGTAGAGAAAATTTCCCTCCCCAAAAATGATATAAATGCCAATTAGAGAGAATTCCTCCCTATTTGACAATTGCTCCTGTGCTTGGCTTAACTCTTGATCTAGCTGCTGAGCTGTTTTATGTAACGTTGACTCTTGAAGTTCAGTATGAAGTCGAGCATTATCAAGAATCAAAGCTATTTGATCGGCAGTCATCTGCATGAGTTGGACGGTTACAGGGTTAAAGTGTCCTGGCTGCGAGTGCATTAGGGTGATAATGCCCAACAATTCTTTGCCCTGAAGGATAGGAATACAGAGTGCAGAGCGAGCCTCATAAGGCTGACTAGGTAAGGTTAACCAGCGCTCATCCTGCATGGTGTCTGTGATTAGTCCAACTTGGCGGTGGTGGATAACCCAGCCAGCAAGACCTTTTTGCAGGACTTCTCCCACTAATCTTTGCTTTTGCCCTCGGATAGTTGCACCACGAGCCAGGATACTTTCTGTGACAGTGCCACGATCATCTAGTAAAAATAAGCTACCTTCTTCAGCATTGGTTAAACCACGAGAAACATTTAATATTTGCTGCAACATAGCTCTAAGCATGAGCTTGCCTGTTGCTGTTTGCAGCATGGTTATTAGACCTCTAAGTAGCTCATTTTGAGCATCAAAGGCGGTTTTTGTGGTTGTGAGTTCGGCAACTTCTCGACGCAGTGATTCCAATTCCTCAATCAGCTGTTCTTGTGATTTTTCGCGATCGCTCATATTGACCTCTGCTAGCAGAACACACCAAAGCTCATATTTCTTGATTCTTCCTCATTATTGTCACAGTGGGAAACCACGTCGCTCTACTCGCGTGGAGAAACACGAGATAGCGCTTTTAAGCGCTTACCCTCCAAATCCATCGTTTTGCACGACTTGGAATAGTAGACCTTAGCCGTCTATGTTCGCTATCTACACCTAGTACAAACATTCACGAAATACAAACAACAAAGAACAAACAACAATCTCTCGCGTAATCCCCCATCTTTTAAGCAAGCGATGAGTTAATCTGCTTCACCAATCAGCGTAAAAGCTGCCCAATTTATGGGGTTGGGGTATTGTTCCATCGTGGTTAGCATTGCGCTTCGCAAGGCTTGAGCTTTATCAGGCTGCTGCTGAAGATTTTGATAAAACTTAGTCATCAAAAAAGCAGTGGTGTCATCGGGTATCTTCCACAAAGTCACGATCGCACTAGGAACACCCGCCGCAATCAAAGACCGAGACAAACCGATAACACCATCGCCTGTAAGCTTTCCTTGACCCGTGTCACAAGCACTCAGAACCACTAATTCTGCGTTGAGTTTCAAGTCTAAGATTTCCCCAGCTGTCAGCAATCCGTCATCATTCCCACTGGAGCAAGAACAACAACACCAGGAATGCCTAACTTTTTGACATCATCCAACAATCCATGAGTGGCCAAATGAATAATCCGTGCTTTGGGCAGCTGTTGTAAGATAACGTCTTTAGTTGGTTGGTCGCCAGTAATGGCTTGGGTCTTGAGGAGCGCCGCAATCTCGATCGCTTCTCGTTGTGCTCCATCGAGCTGTTCTAAGCCATACTCTTGCTTCACCTGCGTCGCCATCGTGGGATTCCCGACCACTAAGGCACCCTTGCCAGAGACCCTTTGCCGTTGCTGATGGGTTAAATCCAAAACTTGAATGGCAGGAGCACTCAAGATGGTATGTCCTTCGATCAGGTATTTGCCGTTGGCATCTTGAAGAGCAGGAAAGGGAACCAGAAATAGTGATTTTTGAGGAATAAAAATTACACGGTCTGTTGCATATTTTGGTAGAAGGTCAGCAATCGGTTGAATGAGAATTTGATAGAGTTCCTGTAAGCGTTGAGTCTGACGAGTTCTTGCTCCAGGCTTGGGTTCAAGACTACCGCGTCCCCTCACGCCGATGAATAAACGACTACTGGAAACCAGATCTTCTAGTGAAGTCTTCAGACTTGTGAGGTCAACCTGACGAAACGCTACTTCACCTGTAGGCTTGATGACCCATATGAAAAGTTCTTCATCAGAAATAATCGAATATTCAATCAGCGTGGCTTTTTGTATTTGAGCAATTTGCCGAATTTTTTGTAATGTAGGTGGATTGATAGCTGGTTGAGCATCTGGACTAGAAGATAACCGTTTAGCTAATAGCTCTACAAACGCTCTAGCACGGCCTCGCTCAGCAATTTCTAGAGCCGCTTCGATTTTTTTCTGAGCAATTAAAACTTTTTGGAAATTTCGGTAGATGCGATCTGTGTTTCAAAAATCGCTACTTTATTAGCATCACTTAAGCCAGGTCGCAGAGATTCTAGAACCTGAATAGCTGCGCGTAGAGTTTCTGTTGCCTTCGCAAGATTACCTTGTTGATAGTAAGCATTGCCCAAATTTCCTAAAGCCGTTCCCTCACCCGGACGATCGTTGATTTCCCTAGCGATCGCTAAACTTTTCTGCTGGTATTCAATCGCTTTGCCATAGTTTCCCAAGTTAAGGAAAGCACTTCCTATATTGTTGAGGACAGTCCCAATATCTGGGCGATCATTTGCTTGTGTGTAAATGGCTAAAGCTTGCTGATAAACTTCTAAAGCTTGAGAATATTTACCCTGGTCGAGATAAACGTTCCCGATGTTGTTAAGAGTTGTCGCTTTACCCACGCGATTGCTAACTTCTTTCTCGCTGACTAAGGCTTGCTGATACACCGCCAGCGCCTTTTCATACTGACCCAGATTGCGATAAGCTGCCCCAATACTGTTGAGGGTTGTCCTTTCACCTGCTTTGTCGCTTAGTTCTTGGCGAATCGCTAAAGCTTGCTGGTAAAACTCTAGAGCCTGGGTATACTGACCGAGATTATCGTGTACTTCGCCCAGATTGTTCAGGGTGGTTCCAATCAAAGGGCGTTTACCTACTTCTCTGAGAAGGGTTAAGGCTTGCTGATAGACTTCAAGTGCCTTTTGATACTGACCTAGATTGCGATAAAGTACCCCCATGTTGTTGAGAGTTGTCCCTTCACCAGCCTGATCTTTAACTCCTCTAAGCAAGTCTAAGGCTTGCTGATAAATCTCCAAAGCCTTGGAATATTGACCAAGATTGTCGTAAACTCCGCCAATGTTGTTGAGAGTCGTTCCTTCGCCTGCCTTGTCATAAACGCTTTTGAGCAGGGTGAGAGCTTGCTGATAGACGGCTAGTGCTTTTTGATACTGACCTAGATGGCGATAAGCGGCTCCAATGTTATTCAGGATTGTTCCTTGACCTCTGCGATCATCAAATTCTTTCTTGATCGCTAACGCTTGCTGATAGACCTCCAGTGCCTTTTCATACTGACCTTGACTGCTGTAAACTAACCCCATATTGCTGAGAGTTGTCCCAACACCAGCGCGATCGCTGATGGCTCTGAGCAGGGTTAAAGCTTGTTGCAAGGACTCCAGAGCCTTCTGATATTGACCTAAGTTTCTGTAAGCTAAACCAATGTTATTGAGGATTCCCCCTTGGCTTTGGCGATCGCCCATGTTCTGATAGAGCAGGAGTGCCTGTTGCCAAGACTGTATAGCAGCATCCAATTGACCAGCTTGAGCCTGTTCAGTTGCGCGATCGACTAATTGGGCTGCTTCGCCTTTAAGGGTATCTGAGGTTTGCGCCAAAGCCGAGCCATTTTGGATTTTAGATTTTGGATTTTGGATTGAGGGAAAGTCGTTGGTAGTCAGGGTAGCGAGGAGAGTTAACAGGGCGGTAAGAGTAACTTTTAGCAGATGCATTGCTGATGCTGGGTATTGATACTTTCCCGGCAGAAAGGGTGGTAGTTCATATCACCTCAAAAGTAATCGACATCGCCGCCATCTGACTGGTATTTACACTTTTAACTCCCTGATTTTGGCCTTGAGTTCGACTGCCACGAGTGCCTTCATCTAGGTCATCCAGCAAATTGCCAATTACCTGGGTTGGTTCATTGGGAGTCACTGGCCCCCTACGGCTTCCTCCCCGAACGGCAACATCTCGTAATGCCTGAAGCGCTTTGCTCATGGGAGTAGCACTAGCGATAATCAAAACTTCTGCCACTCCTTTCGGTTCTTGAGCCACCAGTGTGAAACTATCATCTTGAGGGTTGGGTATTTGTATCATTTGCCCAGCTTTTACTCGCATCACATCATCGGTTACTACCCATTGGTTGGGGAAGATCACGGATATTTCACCCGTCGGATCGATCACCAAGATGCTGATATAGAGGTCGCGAGGCTCATTATTGTTAATCCGGAACTGAACCCGCGTTCCCAGGGGTAACTTACTGGCATCGGCAGGAAGTACCTGAGGAGGTTGATTTGAGGGAGAACCTTTACCAATGCTGCTGCCACGAACAGTGAAGGTGCTGGCGATAACTTCTTTTTGATCTTCTCGACTCATAGCAGCTGTTACATTCAGGCGTGATGAGTCGGGATTAAGGATAAGTTTCACAAGGCGGGCGGCTAGCAGCGATTTAAGTTTGGCTTGCAGACGATTGACAGCAGCTGTCACGGTTTCGCCAGCAGCACCGAAGGAGTCGGGAATTAGCTCTAGACCAGGAGAGAATAAGCCAATACTGCCTATCGGCGGGAGTTTCGCTATCCTTTGGCGCTGTAAATCCTGGTAGTAGGCGTCCGTCATCCGCCCCAAGATGTATTGCACTTCTTGTTGTTGCAAGGGTAAAGCTTCGATACGTCTAACCGCTTGGAGAGCTTGTTTAGCTGCGGGGGTGTCATTGCCTAGGGAGGGGTCAAGACCAATGCGTAAGGTAATATTGCTAGGAATCCCGCGTACTTGTTCCTGCAAAAAAGTTCCGGGTTGAGCAGTTCCCAACAGTTTGCCTCGCCCTATTAATTGTTGGCGCGACTCTAACTGAACTTGTCCTTTCTGAGTGCCTTGGGCATCTACAACCGAGAGAACAGCACCCTGCTCAAAGGCTTGAAGACTTTTGGGATTGATACCGCCCAGCCAGACTTGGGCGCGATCGCCCTCTACTCCCAAGATGACAGCTTCAGCTGATGGCATCTGTTGCTCGACAAAGTAGACGGGGCGTCTGTCATAGTTGCTGTTTGGCTTGACTTCCACTACTGGTTCTTGCCGAGTAAAAGAAGACTTGGTGGTAGTGCGAGCAACATTCGCAAAAACACTGACCACTGGATTATTGCGGGTTTGCTGCCAGAGATACTGGGTCATTGTATAAGTAAACGCACCCGCAAAAAAGTCATTGAAAGCAGCATCAGCTGCCAGTTGCTCACGTTTAGCGGAGGCAATGACAACACCTTTGGCAACCCCCAGGCGGCGACGACGCTTAAATTCATCCGGTGACAGCTTAAGCTTAGAAAGCCACTGCTGTTGGTATTCTTGTTCGGCATTTACCGCTTGGTGTTGAGAACCGCCTCTAAGCGATCGCACTTTTATATTTCCTCTTGTGCCACCACCGGAGTGGCAGCTATCCAGGACAACGGTCACATCTTCAGTTTGCAGGGCAGACATCAACAAAAACAAGGTATGTCCCATGATGTCTTGTACAACGCCCCCTTGAGTACGAGTTGAGGGAGAGAACAATCTATCTACTGGCACAAAGGTACTGTTGAGTCCATCGGGAAAGTCCTTATCCGGGTCAACGACTTGCGAACCATGTCCCGAAAAGTGAAATACTACGACATCACCTGGTTTGGCTTGCTTAATCAAGTGTTCCTCAAATGCCGTCAAGATGCCTTGGCGAGTTGCTTGTCCATCTGTCAGGGTAAGGATATCGTTTGGATTAAAGCCAAAGCGGTTGATCAGCAGCTGTCGCTGCATATCGACATCGATCAGGCACCCTCGCAATGGAGCATCTTGATAAGCATTAATGCCCACCAATAAAGCTAGCTTACGCGGTGTGCCTTGAGCGAGAACGCGGGCATAGCGATCGCCTTGGCGCTGAATATCCAGCTGACTTAAACCTAAAGTAGCTAGAAGAGAACCCGTAGACTGCAAAAATTGACGACGTTTAAGGCGGGGCATGATTAACCAGTATTAATGGGATGGGAGTGTTGTTTGTTGTTTGTTGTTTGTTGTTTGTTGTTTGTTGTTTGTTGTTTGTTG
>DALYIW010000005.1:0-5031 GCA_031970155.1 Coleofasciculaceae cyanobacterium CTOTU46601
TGAGATGGATTTTTCCCCCTCACCCCCTCACCCCAGTAGGAATAGTTACAGAGCGAGATATCGTTCAGTTTCAGGCAATGGAACTGGATTTATCACGAATGCTAGCCCAAGATGTCATGAGCACACCATTATTTTGTCTTGATTCCTCTGCTTCTTTGTGGTTAGCCCATCAAGAGATGCAACGGCATCATGTTCAACGCATTATTGTTACTGGCAATCAGGGAGAATTAGTAGGAATTGTTTCCCAAACCAGTCTGCTACAAGTGCTCAACCCGGCAGATATGTACGGTGTTATTGAAATATTGCAACAAGCTGTAGAACAGCGAACATCTGAATTAAAAAACAAAAACGAGCAGCTACGGCACGAGATTGTTGAGCGTCAGCGAGCAGAGGCAGCACTGTTGCAAGCGCAGGCGCAATTAAAAAGACAAGTTGAAGAAAGAACAGCCCAGCTTACACAAGCTAATGAGCAACTCAAGCGTGATATTCTGGAACGTCAGCGAGTAGAGGCAGCACTAAGGCAGAGTGAAGCTCAATTAAAAAAACAAGCAACCCAGCTAAAACTAACTCTTCAGGAACTAAACTCCTATCAAACTCAGCTCATCCAGAAGGAAAAAATGTCAGCGTTGGGGCTACTAGTCGCTGGTGTCGCTCACGAAATTAATAACCCAATTAATTTCATTTATGGCAATATTACCTATGCTACTCAATACATCCAGGATGTCATGCAACTGCTGGAACTTTACAACCAGCACTATCCTCAGCCAGTACCAGAAATCCTAGAAGAAGCTGAGAAAATTGACCTAAATTTCGTGAAAACTGATCTCCCAAAATTACTTAGTTCTATGAAGTTGGGAGCCGATCGCATTCGTGACTTGGTACTGTCGTTGCGAAACTTTTCTCGCCTAGATGAATCAGATATGAAGTCTGTGAATCTTCACGAGGGGCTAGATAGCACGCTGCTGATTTTGCAGAATCATTTGAAAGCAACAACTGGGCGGTCAGAGGTAGCAGTTATTAAGGATTATGGCAATCTACCTCTGGTGGAGTGTTATGCAGGACAGCTCAACCAAGTGTTTATGAATATTCTCAGCAATGCAATTGATGCATTAGAAGAGTCCAGAATCATGAAGTCCCAATTAGAAAGTGAGAATTCACACCACCATGTCCCCTGCCCTTCAATCACTGTTCGCACGAGCATTAAAGAAGTAAGGGTAAGCAATGAACAGAAGCCCCATCAATCTATCGTGCCTACAGGTTCTTCTGTGGAGTACATACCTTACGCGGTTATCCAAATTGCCGATAATGGTTCTGGGATGACACAGACAGTGCATCAGCGTTTGTTTGATCCATTTTTTACAACCAAAGCGGTAGGTAAAGGTACTGGTTTGGGTTTGTCAATTAGTTACCATATTGTGGTAAAAAAGCATGGTGGAAGTATAAAATGTATTTCCGAACCAGGGCAAGGGACTGAGTTTGTGATTGAAATCCCAATTCGGCAACAAAATCACTCTACTAGATTGACGTTAGCTTGAAGTCTTCTGGGAACAGAAGAGAGCGTGAGGGGGAGAGGGAAAGACTCAACAGGCATTCCGTTAATCCCAAACATTTTTCAGTAGAGTGGTAGTAATAAGTAAGCAAAAGCTATTGTTGAGTTTCCAAAACCATGAGTTTATCCCTCAAGCAGCTGACCGTTTATCTGACTTTGCTGGGCTTAGGCGGTGGTGCAGGGGTTTTAGGTAGTCGCTATCTCATGGCAGAGCCGCAGGTCACACAACCCCAAGAATCTATCCCGGCTGTGTTACAGCAGTCTCCGACTCGACCGTCGAGTCGTCCTCCTGAAGCTAACCTCAACTTCATTGCTGAGGCTGTAGAACGAGTTGGACCAGCTGTCGTGAGGATTGATTCGTCGCGTTCAGTATCCTCTGCAAAGAACTTGCCAGATGCTTTCAAAAATCCATTCTTCAAGCGCTTCTTTGGGAATGAGACGCCACCACCGTCAGAACCCAGAGTTGAGCGAGGCACTGGCTCAGGATTTATCATCAGCTCAGATGGGCGACTGATTACTAATGCTCATGTGATTGCAGGTTCTGATACTGTAAAAGTCACGCTAAAGGATGGTCGGACGTTTGACGGTCGGGTGGTAGGCGTAGATTCGGTGACTGATGTTGCGGTGGTCAAGATTAATGCGAGTGGCTTACCGACGCTACGTTTAGGAACATCGGAGAAGTTGATTCCAGGAGAATGGGCGATCGCGATCGGCAATCCCCTTGGCTTGGATAACACTGTAACCGTTGGTATTATCAGTGCCTTAGATCGCTCTAGTTCTCAAGTGGGCGTCCCAGAAAAACGAGTCACCTTTATCCAAACTGATGCTGCAATTAACCCTGGTAATTCTGGCGGTCCTCTGCTCAACGCCAAAGGCGATGTTATCGGAGTGAATACAGCGATTCGCGCTAATGCCCAAGGATTAGGCTTTGCTATCCCGATTGAAACTGTACAACGAATTGCTAATCAGCTGTTTACTAAAGGTCGAGTTGAGCATCCCTACCTGGGAATTAAGATGGTGTCGTTGACACCCGACTTGAGAAAAGAAATTAATCAGGACACTCAGGCTGGCTTCAAAGTAACACAAGACACTGGTGTATTAATCGTCCGCGTTATGAAAGACTCGCCCGCAGCAGCAGCAGGTATCCAACCCGGAGATATTATCCAAAAAGTCGCAGGCAAACCGATCAAAAGTGCCGCTGAGGTTCAGCAGCAAGTTGACGCCAGCGCACTAGGTCAAGAGTTACAAATCGAAGTTACCCGCCAGGGTAGAACAGAAACACTACGGGTGCGACCAGCAGCATTCCCAACTCAGCAGCAACCGGAATAGTTACACTTTTTGACTTTGAGTCTGATACAGAAGGGGGAGCAGGGGGAGCAGGGGGAGTGCCCTATAGGCGTGGAATATTCAGAGCGTGCTTGTTCTAATCTGCACAACCTTAAGAACATCTAAAAATATTGATTCACTGCGGAGAAGGGTGCATTACTCATGTAGTTAATTTCAAAGATGCCCTAATCAACACCTCTAGTTAAGAAGCAGTGAGCGATGGCTGAAAATTTTTCAGGGAGAGTTCTTTTTGCCAATGGTTCACCCGCTCAAAGCGTTCTGGTTCGTGTTTTCGATAAAGATGAACCGGGCAAGGGCGATGATGACCTGACTGTTGAACCTGGCCGTTCAGATAGCGAAGGTAGATTTACCGTTTGCTTTGAACCCTCTCTCTACCTTGACTACAACACCATCAGCACCCAAGAACCAAGCAACTCCCCTTGGAACTGGACACTAAACACCCGCACGCGACCTATCCCAGACATCACGGATATCTATCTGCCTTATGTAGAGTTCCGGTACACCTTCAACGGTCGGCGCTGCGTTCATACTGCTTTTATGGTGCCGTTCCAAACAGAATTCCGATTACCTGAAATTCCCGCGTTCGATTTCAAACCCTGTGTGCATGGGTTTAAATTCGTAAATAAGTTTTCTGGCTATCCACTGCCCATTTCTGTACCGAATTTACCGAACCTTTCGGCAGTGGAAAGCTCCTATGGTCTTTGTGGAGGGATGTCTTCTGCCGCGTATGATTTTTTGGCAGCCGATAGGAGTATTCCCTTGCATACCACCGCACCAGCAGTAGGTTCAACATTGCATCAGTATCTCTATCGGCGACAAATCGATACTTTTGGGTCGTTTGGCGAGTATATTGCTAAGTTTGCTCAATGGATGGTGCTACCCGACGATACCATCTTTGGAATTCAAAAACGAACCTATGATGAATTTGAAGAAATTCGTGCCAAACTCGATGATGGTAATCCGGTTGTATTAGGTTTGGTCTATGTCAGTAGTCGCGAAACTATAGAAATCTGGAATAATCATCAGGTATTGGCTTATGGCTACTCGGAAGTCTCAGATTCCACCATCGATGTCAATATCTACGACCCGAACTACCCCGGAAGAGATGATGTCACGATTCGGGTAGAAAGAGTCCCCGTTGGTACTACTTTTGTTCCTGGCGTTCCTCCTCGTAAACGCACTGTTTTGGGTTTTAGATGTACTCAAAAGATGTCTAACCACGATATTAAGGTACGTGGTTTTTTTGCTATGCCTTATGCACCCGTAATGCCTCCGGCCGAACTCTGAAAGTGTTTAGGTTTTCCAATTGACAAATTGTGCGTAAATATAAGCGATCGTTTCAAAAATGACTGCCTTCACTCCTGTACTGGAAGTCCACCATCGTTGTGGGTCGTAACTGAAGGGTTTTAGAGCAATCACACCTACTTGGATTTCGGGAGCAAAGGTTTTATTGAAAATTAGCCAATTTCTCCGGGAATGCACATCAAAAGTATAAAGATTGAGGGATTTTATCTTTAAATCTGAATTCAATATCCACTGGCGTAGGGCAACGGCAGAACCGTAAGTACGGTTGGCGTGAACATACGGTGTCTCAACAGCTATTACTTTATTTGGATCAAAACCTAGTTTACTCAATACAGCTGCTCCTCGTTCAGCAAAGTTTTTGTAGATGCTCAGATGATACCCTTCATGCAGAGAGGGACCAATTGTAATGAGTTTTTGATAATCACCTCTTTCAAACTCTCTAATCACCTCTTTAAATCCATCATCTTGCATCCAGCCTTCAATCACCAAAATATCCGCCTTAATCGGACGATTGAGGGCGAGAAAGGAATATATATGAGTTTGTAAGAACAGCACTACCGCTGCAACACAAGTGATGAGCAATAGCCATCCTTGAGCGGTTGGAACCCAAATTTCTTGCCGATAGATTAACTTCATGATTATGAATTTTTAGAATAACGAGCGGCTTAGACACTAATGTCTATAGCTTAATTACTTAGACTAATCTAGCCTGATTTAGTTTCGGAATGCTACTTTAAAAATTATTTTTTGTACTGCTTTCTCAATTTGTATAACCTTATAACTACAACTTTAATCTTGGTTTTACGGATTCTTACAATTTCAATAAAACT
>DALYIW010000005.1:5041-20277 GCA_031970155.1 Coleofasciculaceae cyanobacterium CTOTU46601
GATACAAAAACCTCATAAATTTAAGTGACTCTCATAAAACTAAGTAAATTTTGATAGTTATTAGCTCTAGCTAAAGAAGTAATATTACAACAAAATTAACAACTTTATCAAATTAATATATTTCCATTTTCTGTTTGCATTATCTTGTAATAACTGCTAAAACTAAAGCGGAGTTATTCAAGCTATCTGAAAAGCTATTCAATTCAACTAGTTGTGATGAGAGAAAATTTGAAATGTCAGGAAAACTTCACAAAAAAAATCAATTATCAAAACTAGATTGATGGGGTACCAGCTTCCTATAACTCTACTACTGGGTGCTTCAGTAAGCTGTTCGATTAGTTAGTTAAAACGTTTAAGTGATTTGACTGAACAACTGTTAAATCGCTTTAAACATCACATTTGGAAGGAAGGAGCATTCAATAGTTATGATGACAATTTTTCTTTATTTGTCTCAAAAACTTTGGAGCAGTGTATCAAACCACTGTCACAAAAACTATCAGTACCTGAACCAGAATTATTGGTTGTTGTTGATGCAGAAAACGGGTTCCTTTGAGGTTGTAAGCGACTGGATTGACCAATTTCCTAAATTTCCAGATAAATTTTCTGGAATTAGTATAGAGAATCCTTTAGCTTCTTTTAAGAATCTCAATGAAAATGAGGAAACTTCATCATTAGCAACTACAAAATTGATCACTAGAGTCGTTGGTCTAGCTACAAAATTGAAGAAGTGGTTGGCATGGCGATTCAAACAAGTTGCGTCGCTACCCTCGCAAATCGTCTGGTTTTTTTTGAAAATCCCTTTTATTGAGAAAAACCTTCTCTATCCTCGGTATCAAAAATACCTTAGGGATTATCAAAATCAATTGCCTGTTCTCGACTCGATAGATTCAAAGATAGTTGATGAGTTGCAGAAAACGGGTATTTGCGTCACCTCTCTGGAATCCCTTGGTTTACCAAATACGTCAGAGTTTCTTAAAGCTGCGAAACGGTTATCACAAGAACTCAAAGAGATTTCTTTGCTCCCTGTTAACCAGGGTAAATATGAGGTTCTTGCCACTTCAGCACAACTCATGAAATACAAGGAGTTGTTTCAGTGGGGACTCAATGACCGATTGTTGAAAATCGTTGAGAGGTATCTTGGTCTTCCGGTGGCTTACGATGGCTTGTTGTCTGTTTTGAGTATCGCTAATGGGCAGGAGATAGGGCAAAGGGCTTGGCATAGGGACAGAGAAGACCGACGTATGGTTAAAGTGTGTGTTTACCTCAATGACGTTACTGATGAGGGGGGTCCTTTTGAGTGCTTACAGCCGGAAATTAATTCATTGGTGTGCAAGTCCATAGAAAACAGGTACAGATGTGTCTTTAATGAAGAGATGAAAACATTTTTTCCTGCTGCATCAGATCAGGTGACAACCTGTACGGGTGCAGTGGGTACTGTGATTTTTGTAGATACTGCTTTGTATTACCATCGCGGTAAGCCTCCAACACAGTTAAATCGTTCAGCGATTTTTTTCAGCTACTTTAGCCGCCGACCTTGGCACCCTTTCTTTTGTCAGAGGTCTCCTTTATCTAAACAGGAACGCGATCGCCTCACGAAAGGAATGTCCTCACATCAACGTGATTGTACGCACTGGACAGAAAATCTCCCCAGGCTTATCCAATTAATTCCTCCTAGTCGAATTTGAGTTAGGTTGTAGGACAGTGTAACACATGTTGTGCACCACAGAATAGTCTTTAACGCAACTATCCGCAGCATTATCTTTACATTACGTCACAACAGGAATGAGCGATCGACTGTCAACCTTAAATTGAGGAGTTGAGAGAGGACAAGGAAGACTCTTGGGGACTCTTGGGGAATTGCCTGATGATTTTACTCCTCAAATCTACTTTGACGCTCTACTCGCTCGACTCAACAGGATTGAGGCGTGGAAGTAAGCTAGATTGCCGCCTCGGAATCTTAATCATGAACTCAGCCCCCTGTTGTGGCTTTGAAATGCACTCCAGTTTTCCGCCGTGTCTTTCTACAACAATCTGGTAACTAATCGATAACCCTAGACCAGTTCCTTGACCTACTAGTTTCGTTGTAAAGAAAGGGTCAAACATTTTAGAGGATAACTCTTCTGTTATGCCAATTCCATTGTCAGCAATGCGAATCACCACCCAGTTGTCCTCAACTACGTCGGTGCGAATCCGAATCCAAGGGGTTGCAGGTTGCAGGTTAATCGGTTGAATGTTGTCTTCTAAGCCTTCAACCTTCAACTGTTCCAAAGCATCGTTAGCGTTAGTGACAGCGAATAAGCCAGAGGCGATCGCGTCTATCGCATTCACCAAAATGTTCATAAAGACTTGGTTAAGCTTACCGGGATAACACTCTACTAAAGGCAACTCGCCATACTCTTTAATCACCTTGATTCCCGGATGCTTTCTTCCCTTGTCAGGGGATGGTGCTTGTAGGCGGCTTTTCAGAATCATCAAAGTACTGTCAATTCCTTCATGGATATCCACCTCTTTCATTTCTGCTTCATCTAGGCGAGAGAAGTTGCGTAACGACTTGACAATATCGTGAATACGCTGTACTCCTACTTGCATTGAATCTAGGAGCTTAACCAAGTCTTCTGTGATGAAATCTAATTCCATCGCCTCGATTTGGGCTTGGATTGTGGGAGTGGGATGAGGATACTGCTGTTGGTAAGCTTGCACCAGTTTCAGTAAATCTTGGGTGTAATCCTTCGCGTGAATGATATTGCCATAGATAAAGTTGACAGGATTATTGATTTCATGGGCTACACCAGCAACCAATTGACCTAGACTTGACATTTTCTCTGTTTGAATCAATTGAGTTTGAGTGAGTTGGAGTTCGTGCAGGGCTTTTTCTAGTTTCTGTGCTTGTGCTCTTGATAAAGCTTCTGATTGCTGTAGTGCCTCTGCTACTCGCTGGCGTTCAGAGACTTGTGCTCTCAATTCTCGGTTAGCTGCTGATAGTTCTCGCGTGCGTTCCTGGACTCGTTGTTCGAGTTGTTCTTTTGAATTTTTGATTTCTTGAAATTTTTGTTCTAGTGTACTAGCCATAACCTTAAAGTTTTCTACTAGAGCGTTAATTTCGGTTACCCAGCTAGTTGGCCAAATGATGGGGTTTGTGCGCTGCCAGTCGCTCACTTTTTGACTAACCAATTTCTCTGGCACGTCGGTTGTCACTTCAGCTAGTTTCCAGATTGGTCTAGCTAACCATGAGCTGACGAGGTTGGCTAAGATGAGTGCTATTACAGCAATTAGTAGTACAAGTGCTAGGCTTTTAATATAGAGATTTTGCAAAGAGCTAAAGTGTGGATTGATGGGAGCTTCAACAATTACCGTCCAAGGAAGATTTTCACTGGCCGGAGTTTTTTGGACGTAAAACGAGTTTTTCCAACGCACCATAATCGGCGTTTTCTTTGCCACAGGTAGCCATTGGTAAACCTTGGTATTGATAGGGCGAATCTCTCCTCCTTGGCGAGGATTAAATACTTGTTGGATTGGTCGATCAGAACGAGTGCTGGCAATAACACGCTCATGAGCATCCAGGAGAGTAATTTCCACCTGGCGTTTATCCACGAATGATTTGAGCAGTTGCACTACAAAGTTCAGATTACTGTGGCTGATTACACTGCCAAGAAAGCGATGGTTACGAGTGACTGGCAGGCGTTGGATGAGCGTGGGAGAAGAAGTATTATTCCCTGCAATTACGATCGCAGATGTTATGAGTGGCTTTTTCAGATTTAATGAGTTTAACTGTGTGGCGTCAGTGATAGTTTTGGATTGGGTGGGAGAGGAGGCGATCGCACTACGTGTACCAGCAAAGCTGATTGCTGTCCCTGCCTCGTTAGTCACAATAAGTTGATCAAAAGCTGGAAAGGTGCGCTGCAAAAGTTCTGTGCTTTGTTGCAATGTTATTGATGGTGCCATATCAGAATTAGCGGCGACAGCTGCCAGTTGATTGAGTGCGATCTGGCTTTGGTCATACCATAAGCGCAGTTGAACTGCCAAGTCTGTGGATGCATTTTGCAGATTAGCTTGAATCGTTGTTTCTACATTGCTCACAGCACTTCTGGTATGCAATACCATCAGCGTTAAGGCTGGAAAAAAGACGAAGACTACCAACAAGTTGAATAATGTTTGCTGGAGAGATAGAGTTTTAGCTACTTTAGGACGAGCAACCCAGTTGTGGATTAGTGAGTGATTGAGAAGCAAACTAGCAATCAGGGCGTTGAAGATCCCATTAACTGACTGCTTGAGCATGACCAACAATACTGTTTGATCTGGCACGCCCATTACCTTAGAGTAAAACAGCCAGACTAAAGGCATGGCAATCAAAACCCAGTAAAACCCATCCAGCAGCAATAAATTTTGGCGCTTATGGCGTAAGCAGCAACCGATGAAAAGTCCTTCTAATGTGAGAATAACGGCTGCATAAGGATGCCCCCACAAGAAAATGGTTTGTGAGCTAGCGATGATTGCCGCGATCGCGCCCCAAGTTGTCCCATATAAGTAGACTACGAGCAAGACAGCAATGCTACCAAACAGAAAATCTAATCCAAAAAACAGTGGCAGGTTAAAGTAGTTACCTGCATACCCAGCTACTAATAGAATTCCCAGTGCTATGGACGAGCTTAGCCGAGAGACAGGTCGGGACGTTTTGACTAATTCTGGGTTAGTGACAAACTGTCTAAAAGTCTTACCCATTATTTTTTTATGAGTTTTTTTACCTGCTAACACTATAAAATTTTTATAGAGTAAAATATTGAATCAAATGCTTAAGGGACTTTTGGCTTAAAAAGCACTTTTTTGCGTTGTCTTAGTGTATCGAAGTAAATGCTTAAACAATTAAACGTTTACCAAATCTTTAAGCTCTTGAGTAGTAAAGAAAGTTAATTTTTCATTTAATTAATTTATTCTTAAACAAATTAAAAAATATTACAAAAATTTACTGAATTTTTACGAGGCTTGACCGGAGCTTGAGAGTTTTAGCTTGTCATAGGTAATGACACTTAACTGAGTGTCGGTAGTCCACAAGCACCGAACTATGAAGCCGAAAAAGAAAAAACCTGGTAGTGTTCTCATCAAAATTGGCTGTTTTTTTCTATTCATAGCGGCTATTTGGTTGTATTACCCAAATAGAGCTATAGAAAAGAAAATGAACGGCGCTTTGATTTGGAGTACCTTGGGTTTGCCTCTCGTGGGCATAGGTAGTTGGCGAGGCTGGAGAGCTTCTCAGCAAGAACAGAAAGCAAAAAGCGATCGCCTTTTATCTGCCTTTTATAAACTACTTCAACAGAGCAATGGGAAAATCACTGTCTTAGATTTTGCTAGGGAAACAGAGTTACCAGCGCAGGAAGCTAAGGAATATTTAGATGAGAAAGCTAAAGAGTTTGATGCCTATTTTCTTGTGACTGAAGCCAACGGAATTTGCTACCAGTTTGAAGTAAAAAAATTAGGTAAAACAGAACTTATGCGTAAACACAACATAGGGTAGGGGCGTATAGCTATCAGCCCCTACAGATGGTAGGGCTAATTTATTGTCGGCGAGAGAAATTGGGGAAGCTTCCGGGAGCAGGGCGAGCAGGGGAAGTAATTTATACTCAGCACAGCAGGCCAATGAATTTTCTCTTGTGACCATGAATTAGCCCTGCCTACAGATGGGGATTCAAAGGTCAAGGCTTCAGCTTCCAAGAGCCTTGACTCGCCAGCGTTCATGAGATGAGTTAACTACTTTTTGGCTCTAGAATCACTCAGAAAAAGAGAGATTCGCATCTGATTCTATGAGTGTTTGCTTCTCTTCTTTTTCCTGTAGTAGTAGCCCGGCTAGATGAATAATGGCAAGAACCAGTGCCCCAAGTGAGAGAATGTAGCTATGCAAAGTATACATATGGACGACAGTCACGGTGTTGACTGCTCCACCACCTGTAAGAATAGTTCTTAGTAAGGAACCAATTACAGGGATGGTTTCCACTGTCCCTAACTCGATTTGGAAACGCCAGTATCCCAACTGTGTCCAGTCGAGAAGCATGGCAGTCCAACTTAAGGCGATCGCTGTTAAGGTTAATAGGATGCCGCTGATCCAAGCAGTTAGCCAGCTAGGACGAAATTTTTCACCGAGAAACATCACAATGATTTCTAGCAAAGAGACACCAATTAAGCCATTGCCTGAAATTTCATGTATACGCTGAATTAGCCAGCCATTGGGAATCTCAGATTTGATTACTCTCAGTGAGTTATAAGCTCCACCTGCTGTAGGCTCGTAATAGAAAGATAGAAGAATTCCTGTGGCGGCGGCTATCAGGCTCAAAGAGAGAATCATTACAGACAAAATAGTAGCCAGTCGCCGAAGTACGAAACTGTACGGTACATTTTTCATGGCTCACTTCAACCTTTGTCAGTTGAATGTGTATTTTTACTTCATTATATTTCTTTTTTTTAATTGAAGGTAATGGGTAATGGGTAATGGGTAATGGGTAATGGGTAATCTGATTAAAATACTCTCTACCAGATACTTAATATGTTTAATCTTCTCATCAGTGTGCTAATAGTTCTGTTAGGTTCAGCGACTTGTTCTAGCACAGAAGCCGCCCTCTTTTCAGTGTCTGTGATCAAAGTTCGGCAGATGGCGCAGTCTAATAGCCCTTCAGCGATCGCACTATTGGCAATTCGAGAAAAAATGAATCGACCCATTGCCACACTTGTGATCCTCAACAATCTCTTCAATATCGTTGGCAGCATTGTCATCGGCACTACTGCGGCTTCAGTGTTAGGAGATAACTGGCTAGGCTTATTTTCAGCAATCTTGACCTTCCTGATCATTATTTTTGGTGAAATCATCCCGAAGACTTTAGGAGAGCGCTACGCTGAAAGACTAGCCATATTATTTGCTTTACCAATTACGGGGCTGACCTTTTTGTTCACTCCTGTGGTGTGGGTGATGGAAAAGATTACAGAACCTCTAACTAACGGCAATAAACAACCGACCACGAACGAGGCTGAAATTCAGTTGTTAACAAATATTGGACGTGAGGAAGGGATTATTGAAGATGATGAAGCTGAAATGATCCAACGTGTCTTTCGGTTAAATGATCTGACAGCGGCTGACCTGATGACACCGCGTATCGCTGTTACCTATTTGTACGGCGAGCTTACGCTTGCTGAGTGTAAACAACAAATTATTTTCTCACAACATACTAGAGTTCTTGTGGTAGAAGATTCTATCGATAAAGTGATTGGAATTGCATTAAAACATGAATTACTCTCAGCGATGCTTGAAGGGAAGCAAGCCCAAAAAGTTGCTACCGTAACTCGTGAAGCGCGCTTTGTCCCTGAAGTAGTTCGAGCAGACAGATTACTCAAAACCTTTCAGGAGAATCGCGAACACCTTTTAGTTGTCGTGGATGAATATGGAGGTGTCGCTGGCGTGGTAACCCTGGAGGATGTCCTGGAGATACTCACTGGTGAGATTGTCGATGAGACGGATAGGAATATTAACCTTCGAGAACTTGCACTCAAGAGGCGAACCAAGATGTTGCAGATTGAGTCTCCTACTGCTGAACGTCGTAGAATTGAGAGAGATGATCGTAGATGAAAGTCAACACTTTACACTCAACAGTCAGCTTCTTCCTCTTCGTAAACCATCAAGTCCCCTGGCTGGCAGTTCAAAGCTTTGCAAAGGGAATTTAGGGTAGATTCATCAATTCTGGTGAGGCGTCGGCGAACCTTTAGCCTTGAAACAGACTTAGGATTCATGTCAATTAGGAGAGCTAGTTCCTTATTGCTAATGTTTCGCTCAGCCATCACAACTGCTAATTTCCAGCGAATCACTACTTCACTGCTCACTTTTCAGGCATGGGATTGTCAGGCAAATGCTAGCATTATTTCTCCCTAATTATTGAGAATTCAACCGTTGAGGAAGTTTTTACCATTTTAGGGGAAAAAGCGATCGCTTTTGAGGCCTGAACAACTTCAACAGCGATCGCTTTTGAGTGAGGTGGAGAATAGGTATTCTTCTGACGGGAAGAGTAACAGTTAACCGTCAACAAAAAACGAGTAACTCAAGTCTGCTATGGGTAAATGAACAGTAGCTTACTATGTCACTTTTCCTGAAATGATGCGACGTCCGTGCTGGCGATGATAATCAGCTGTTGCATTGGCTGCCTTCTGTCGGAATGCCCTGAATACAAACTCTCCCATACGCCTTATCTGTGTACGCTCACGCCAGCGAACATACTGCTGCGCTACTGGGCCTGCGAAAATCTCTCGCCATTGTTGTGCAATACGCTCTACAGAAAATGCTTCTGCTCGCTGAAAACCATTGGTAATTATCTGTTGATAGAGAGTGGGTTCCTGCTGTAACCGGCGAATCGCATCTAGTGCGTCCTGTGGGGTTCTCACCTCAATGTAATCTAGTGGCGATCGCCTTAGCTGACCAAATGCTGGCTCAGGTCCAAGCAACGCGGGTACACCTGCTATCCATGCATTAATCAGTTTGCTTGGTGGCTTGACTAAAGCATCCTGCTCGGTGAGGTCACGCGCGGCCAGTACTAAATCGGCGTTGCTATAGTCGTGCCAATTAACCGGTCTATTTTCAGTTTTGCCGTCAATTAGAAGTCGCACTCCAAGACGCTCTAGTTCTTGACGGAACTGGGGAGAACGAAATTCCTCATATAGGTTGACTTCCCATCCTTTAAAAACAACGTTCTCAATTCGATTACCTCGCGTTTGATCCCGTGGTATGAGACCAGGTTGAGGCCAAAGAGGCATCAACACATCTGTTTCTGATTCGATGTTCGCCTGGTTTTGAACGATCGTGAAGTCACATAGAAAAGGTTTTGCCCCATCTCCACGACAGCCTACTACGAAGGAATTGAACGTGTAATCTTGAATCCCGAAATCCAGAGTACTTGCTACACAGATTGCCCCTGGAGTAAAACTTTTGGATAAGTGCACATTGAGCTGCCGTCGTTTTAAGTGCAGATATGTCAGCACAATCCAACACTCTTCATTACTGGCAATTCGTCCATACAAATCATCGGGAGCAGGTAGCGGTTCCTGGGATGGCAAGAAAAGTTCGCTCCAGTTTTCTGGATAACGACAGACAAATGTGACCGGGAATGGCAAAGGAGAAAGAGGATTCTCCAAATCTGTGTTAGTTTCTAGCGAAAATGTTGGCTCCATGAAGAAGTTGTATCCCTCTGGTTTATTTCGAGCACAAATTTTATCCAGAGTAACCGAATGGAACTAGATTCTCCAAATTATCTGTGACAGTCATCAGCAGTGGCAGCATCAGTAGATATTCTCTGCTGAGAGTAACAACAGAGGAATATTTAGGACGTGCGATCGCACCCTTGTCTCTCAAACCCTATCAAACAGCGATCGCTCTTTTATGTTCATCGAAAGTGCGAGAGCGATCGCACATAATACGTGAAAAATTAATTTTGTCCGTATTTCCAGCGTTCAGGCGCGAATCTATATCTATAACATTCAGCAGGTTTTACGCCAGGATAATGGGAAAGCGAAGAGAGAGCTTTGAGGCAGTCCAGAAATCAACGGTTAGGATTAAGGATACCCAGGGCAGAACATGGGGAACAGGCTTTTTTATCAGTCGTGAGGGACATCTCCTAACCTGCGCTCATGTAGTACAAGACGCCGGAGGTTGGAAAAATGTACGAGTACTCGATCAACCTGTGACTTGTTTGTATGAAGGAAATCCAGACAGGGATGATTTTTCACTTCTCCAGGTTGAAGATGTTGTAGTTATTCCAGCTGAACTAGAAACAGATTTTGATCCAGGGGATGAATTTATAAGCTTTGGTTTTTCTAATGATGATTTTTACGGCGCACCTATTCGAGGTGAAATTACTGCATTTGCTCGGTGTGGAAAACTGGGTGACCAAAAACTCATTCGCTTAGAAACCTTCTCTGATGCTCAACGAATTGAAGGAGGACAAAGTGGAGCACCTGTATGTATTTATAAGAGAAATAAGTATAAGGTTATTGGTCTAATAGTAGCTTCAGAAGATTTAAATGGCGGACTTGCACTACCAATATCTACTGTTTTAAAGATTGGTGCTTTGCAAAAAAAGCTTAAAAAGTACCAATCATCTAATCTGCAAACATTGAGTTTAATACTATTTTTTTTTATATTAACTCCGTCTTTAGGGCTACTTTATAAAGATATTCTTAGTCAATTTACAAGAGAATGTGCTAAAGAAAAAATTGGCTTTATGGAGGCAACTATCAACTCTGACTTAGACAAAGGGGAGCCTGATTCTGCCTTGATAAAAATCGAGCAATATATGAATGAATGTTCGGATAATGATTCTCTCATAATTGCCAAGACTCGTATTTTAATAGAAAAAAAAGAGTATCAAGAAGTTATTAGACTAATTCAAAGTTTATTGAATAGAAAACCAGGGACTGTAGAGTTTGTAAGAGCCAAATATAATCTGGGAATTGCTCTTTCGGAAAACGGTGATTGCCAAAAAGCACTTGAGGAGTTTAAGAAAATTGAAACAGATATTAAACTAAAACATAAAGTTTATTATAATATGGGTCTTTGTCACTATAAGTTAAAGGAATGGGCAGAAGCTATACCTAAGCTAGAGTATGTAGTGGCAAACAAAAAATATGCCACAAATAGCAAGCAAGAAAATACTGGTTTTTCCTTCTACTATAGAAATTCGCTTTCCTACCTGATCGATATAAATGCTAAGCTTTGGCATCAAAATCAAGATACACCTCAAGCATTAGATTTCAGTGAAGCTTTCATCAAATATTACAAGTTGTTTTTTGAAAACATTAATGACATCAGCAAGCAAAAAGAATCTTTAGATAGAATTAATGCAGATGTCAAGAACAATTCTGAGAAAAGTCCAGTGTATTCCTACATTTACAAGACGCAAGAATTTAGGAATATGTTATGCCAGCTCTATCAAGATATTAAATCTGACGTGCCTAGTAATATCAAAAATTACTGTAGCACTGTTTCTTGAGTATTGATTACAAGCAAGCTCATTACCCTATTCAGGCAAAAGCTTTCATCATCTAGTCAAGTTTAGTAATGGAGCAGCTTTTAAAGCTACTCTAAATATTTGTTTACTTTTTCAATAAGTGCTAGGAGTATATCTGGTGGTTTTTCTCCTGGACCTGGACCTCCCTTACATCCGAGTGGTGGCAATAAAGTTTGATCACAATTTTGTTGATTTAGCTCAATGAGTAAATTTCTGTAAAGATTAAGGTTTTTCGAGATAGATTGAATTTCCGAATTTACATTCTTAAGGGTAGACTCATCTAACGGCATATTTAACTCTTTGAACTCTTTAATTATTTATTTTGGCAATATGCTCTAATCTGATTAGAATCTTTTTGAAGCTCTTGGAGCAAGGAAGTCTTTTCCTGATGGCTTTCTATTGGAGATTCTTTATAAATCTTTATAGCTTCGTTAGCTTTAAATTCTAGTAGCTCTAAGTCTTTTTTCAGGTTTTCAAGGATTTTAGCTCGTAAGCTCTCAGTATTTGATAATGGTTGAAACTTCCAGCTAACTTTGACTTTAAAGCTTGCTTGTCCTGAAGCTTGCATAATTACAGCGGAACCACTTGCTGTAAAGCCTAAGTTAAACTCAACTTCTGCACTTTCCGCAGTCATGGGTTGATTCAGCTCTTGCCAAACATCTACAAAAGTCTGACAAGCAGGCATTACTGCCTGCCGAATCATTTGTTTAAACTCGTCTGCTGTAAGTTTGTCAGCAACTCTATCCTTTGAGCGCTGCTGAATTCCAGTTTGGTTTCCCGTGGGTATTACCTCTAAATAAACTTGATTCTCTGTACCATCTATCTCTAATGGGATAAAATTGCCCACTGTCTAACCCTCTGGCTATTAGTCTCCGTCTAAGGCTAGAGTATAACTCACCCTTCAGGTTGTGTCAGTAGTGGTGGATGCTGCTGCAATACCTGCTTCAAATACTGTCCCGTATAAGACCTCGAATTCTGGGCTACGTCCTCCGGTGTTCCCACCGCAATAACTTCTCCTCCTTTATCGCCACCTTCTGGCCCTAAATCAATTACCCAATCCGAACACCGAATTACGTCTAAATTATGTTCAATCACCAAAATTGAATTGCCCTTATCCACTAAACGTTGCAATACATTCAGTAAATGATGGACATCGTAAAACGATAAACCTGTCGTCGGTTCATCTATTAAATAGAGAGTCTTTCCCGTAGCACGGCGAGAGAGTTCAGATGCTAACTTAACCCTCTGGGCTTCACCACCCGATAAAGTGGGTGCAGTTTGACCTAAGCGGATATAGCCGAGTCCGACATCAACTAATGTTTGTAAGCGCGTAGACGCCCGTGGGATATTCTTAAAAACCTCCAGCCCTTCTTCTACTGTCATATTCAGGACATCAGCAATTGAATGTCCCTTATACTTCACCTGCAACGTTTCTCGGTTGTAGCGTGCGCCTTTGCAAACTTCGCACTGTACATAGACATCCGGCAGGAAGTTCATCTCAATCACATTCACCCCCTGCCCACTGCAAGCTTCACAGCGTCCACCTTTGACATTAAAAGAAAATTGCCCGGATTTGTAACCTCTAGCTTTCGCTTCTATCGTTTGTGCAAATATCTCTCGAATCGCATCAAAAACACCTGTATAAGTAGCTGGGTTAGAACGGGGAGTGCGACCAATGGGAGATTGGTCAATCACAATGGCTTTATCAATTTCCTCCAGTCCCTTGATGATCTTTAGGTGACTAGGAAAGGGAACCTTACGAGTAAGGTGATGTTGCAAAGCTGGGTAGAGCAGTTCGTTAACCAGGGTAGATTTACCGGAACCGGAGACACCTGTGATGCAGACCAGCTTACCCAATGGAATTTGAACATCAATGTGTTTGAGGTTGTTGCGGTAGGCATCTTTGATCAGAAGCGATCGCCCATTTCCTATGCGTCGTTGAGCTGGCGTTTCAATTACCTTTCGCTGTGATAAATAAGCACCCGTGAGTGAATCATCAGCGGCTAACAACGTCTCTAAATTGCCCTGGGAGATGATTTGTCCTCCATGAATTCCGGCACCAGGACCAATATCAACCAGATGGTCAGCCGCACGAATCGTGTCTTCATCATGCTCTACCACTATCAAGGTATTCCCCAAATCACGTAGTTTAGTCAGGGTTTGTAGCAAGCGGCCATTATCTCTTTGATGCAACCCGATACTCGGTTCATCCAATACATAAAGAACACCCGTCAGACCAGAGCCAATCTGTGTTGCCAGACGAATTCGCTGAGCTTCACCCCCAGAAAGCGTCATCGCTGCACGGTCGAGAGTCAGGTAATCTAAGCCTACATCCAGGAGAAATTGCAGACGAGCTTTAATTTCTCTAAGAGCAAGGTCACCGATTTGAGCTTGGCGATCGCTCAACTGCAACTGATTAATTCGTTCTCGACTCTCTTGAATCGAAACCCCGGTTAAGTCCAAAATTCGATATTGCCCCAACCGTACTGCCAATGCTTCCGGTTTCAGGCGTTTTCCTTGGCAAACTTCACAAGGTTGGTCGATTAAATATTGCTCTAGCTTTTGTTTTTGCAAGTCAGAACTGCTGTCATCGTACTGCCGCTGCAAAATCTTAATCACACCAGCGTAGTTTCTATAATCATTCCGGTCTTCAAGCCAAATTGGTTTTTCAGAGCCATACAGAATTACTTGCTTTTGTTCGGAGGAAAGCTTGTTCCAACGCGATTGGATTTCAAAGCCATAAGCTTGTCCAATGCTGTAGAGGAGGGAGAGGTAATAGGAATTGTCTTTATCTGACCAAGGTGCGATCGCCGCATACACGGGTGCTTCTGGATCAGGCACTACCAATTCTGGCGAGAAAGTCCGTAAACTCCCCAGCCCGTGACACTGAGGACAAGCACCATAGGGAGAGTTGAAGGAAAACAATCTGGGCGATAACTCTTCCATCACTGCCCCATGTTCTGGGCAAGCAAAGTTTTCAGAAAAGACTAATTCTTTAGAGAATTCCTGATAAGAATTAGCTTGATTTATAGAATTTTCCGTTTTAAAATCAGTATGATTAGCTGATAGCTCTGTCTCATCAGAAGTATCATTTAATACCTCAATCACCGCAATTCCACCAGTACGACGCAAACAGGTAGAGAGAGAATCAGTCAAACGCTCCTGTAAGTCAGGCTTCTTGATGAGTCGATCAATGACAACTTCAATGCTGTGGGTATAATTTTTATCTAATTCTATTGAATCACTGAGTTCTCGAACCTCGCCATCAACTCTCACGCGAACAAATCCTTCAGAGGCGAGACTCGATAGCAGCTTTTTGTGGGTGCCTTTTTTGCCACGCACCACAGGAGCAAGGATTTGGAAGCGGGTACGGTCGGGGAGTTCCAGGATGCGATCGCACATCTGGTCAATCGTCTGAGGGGCAATATTGCGATCGCAAATCGGGCAATGGGGTTCGCCTGCTCGTCCAAACAACAGCCGCAGATAGTCGTAAATCTCAGTAACTGTACCAACTGTAGAGCGGGGGTTATTGGAAGTGGATTTCTGGTCGATGGAGATAGCGGGACTTAACCCTTCAATGGCATCGACATCGGGCTTATCCAACTGTCCTAGGAATTGCCGCGCATAGGCACTGAGAGATTCGACGTAGCGGCGTTGTCCTTCGGCAAAGATAGTGTCAAAGGCGAGGGAAGATTTACCGGAACCGGAGACACCTGTGAAGACAATGAGGCGATCGCGTGGCAGTTCCAGGTCAAGATTCTTCAGGTTGTGCTGCCTCGCTCCCCGAATGCGAATCACGTTCTGGTTGTCTGGGTTGAGGTTGGTAGAAGGAAGTAGCCCATTAGGAGATTGGGTTGGCAAGGAATCTGAAAGATCTGCACGGTCAGACATGGGAGGCTACAGCGCGAAATAGTCCTTAACAATCTTAGCGCTGTGCCTTCTCGACTTAGCTGAACCTAGCGATAGGGATGTTGTAAGAGCTAAACCAGTCATGGGGAAGGATGAAGGATAACGCCTCGCAACGCTCGTCATCACTCATCCCTCATCCTTTCAAAGGTCAGCCTGAGTTACAAACAACCAGCGCTAAACTTCCTAACCGCTTCAGCAAACCGCTGGTTCTGTTCCATCAAACTCATGTGCCCACCCCGCTTTAAAATAACAAGGTCAGATTGAGGCAATTCTGCTTTCATGCGAATGCTTGCGGCG
>DALYIW010000005.1:20290-32113 GCA_031970155.1 Coleofasciculaceae cyanobacterium CTOTU46601
AGCACCCACCACGAGCAACACGGGAATCTCTATGGTTGAAAGCGTTGCTGTTTCATTGTACTTAAACATCGCCAGTGTGCCGCGAGCTAGAACAGCAGGCGAAGCTAGGGCAGATAATAAGGCGGAAAATTCCAATTGACCCCGCGTTTCTGTGCCAGTAAATCCAGACAGTTCTACACTGATGTACAGCAAACCATTAAGATAGCTCAACCAAGTCATCAGCCAGACGAGAGGCGATAAGACAATGGTGAGGTACAGCAGAGGTTCAAGCAGTGGCTTCTGTAGAATACGTAAGAACTTGCTAAAGATTGAGGTCTTCACGGGATTAATGAAGGTAGTATCCACGAGAATTAAGCCAGCCACCTGACGCCCCAACTGTTCTGGAAAAAGCCGACAGAAGGTTAATGTGAGCATACCGCCCATGCTGTGCCCCAGCAAGATAACGGGCTTGCCGACTAAGTTAACAACAGCTTCGAGGTCGCGAGCATATTTTTCGAGAGAGTAATCGTTGTTTTTCGGCTGAGTGGATTTTCCTAGGCCCGGCAAATCCCAGACAATTATGCGGAAGCGATCGCTTAATTGTCGCTTGACATAATACCACACTGTACTATTGGGTCCCCAACCATGTGACAAGATAATGGGTTGACCATCCTCCGGTCCGTAAAACTCTACTTGAAGCACCGTACCATCAGGACGCGGCACCCGTTGCACAGTGCCAGAGCGAATGCGTTTAGGTTCATCAACTCCTCGGCGACGAAACAGCGGCAAACTGATCAAACGACCTCCAAAAGACCAAAGAACCATTGCTAGTCCGCCTATCAAGTAGGCTAGCTCTACAAGTTCACCGATATACCACTCATAAACCATGTAAATACCCCCGCCGAGAATCCCAAGGGACAGCAGTCCAAACAGCCATACAATCGGGATGTAGAGAGGCATAAACAGCATGAGCCAATACCTTGGATAGGATGTTCCCTGCTTGTCGAACAGCGTAATACCGAGGTTAGACCAGACTCGGCTTGTATAGCAAGTGTACCTTTCCCAGAGTGTTGACGGCTGATTGTTGACGGTTGGCTGTTGACGGCTGATGGTTGACGGTTGACGGTTGGCGGTTGATACTATACAAGTTGCGCTCAAAGATAGTATTTTCTCTCCCCCTGCTTCCCCTGCTTCCCCGGCTCCGCTTCATCTGAGCGGCAGCGTAACTGTAAAGGTGGTGCCAACGTCAACTTCACTGGTCACACTGATTTTGCCGCCGTGTAAGTCCACACACTTTTTGACAACAGTTAGCCCTAACCCTGAACCCGGAATATGCCCAACATTTCCTCCTCGATGAAACGCTTCAAATAGATGAGGTTGGTCTGACAAAGGAATACCAATTCCTTTGTCACGAACGTGGAAAGAAACATTCCTATGTTCGCAACTTAATACTAAATGAACCTCACCCCCTTCTGGAGAATATTTGATGGCATTTGTCAATAAATTAGTCAAGATAGAACGTAAGAGTTTTTCGTCTATCAAGGCATTTTGACAGTTGCCTTGGCTACTAAAAATCAGGGTATGTTGAGACCTCGTAGTGAGTTGTATTTCTTTTAATAAGACTTGACAAAAATCTTCTAGATCGAGCAACTTTAAATTAAACTCTAGTTTCCCAGTTTCAGCTCGATTGATTGTCAAAATATCATTGAGCAATTGAGTCATGCTTTTAGCAGCAGAGCTAATGCGCCGCAGATTTCTGAGTCTTTTTTGAGCTGACCATTCATGAGCGGAAGATTCCAGTATTTGGGCAGTGAGTAAGATAGTACTTAATGGAGTGCGAAATTCATGGGAAGCCATAGAAAAAAAGCGAAGTCTGAGTTCGCTGAGTTCTTTCTCTCTTTCTAGTGCCCGACGGATTTCTTCAGTTCGCTTGCGATCTGTGATGTCAATGCCGATGCTGATGATGTACTTAACTGACCCATCAGCATCAAGGAGAACTGTATTAGACCAAGATATCAGTCGGCGATTGCCATCCCGCATGACCCAGTAATTATCATGTTCGTTGGGAAATTTACCTGATTGAAGTTCTTGAACGAGAGTCTTTACTGGCTCTACTTCCTCTGGAATCAGGAACAAATCCCAGATATACTTACCCTTGATTTCATCAATAGAGTAACCAGTTATTTGTTCACAAGCTCGGTTAACACGGATGAATCTACCTTGAGGATCGCCAACTAAGATAAAAGCAGCGGCTGTATCCAGAATTGCAGAGACAAAGTTACGCTCTTCTAATAAAGCCTGCTCGGCTCGTTTACTCTTGGTAATATCCTGCAACATGGACATTCCCGCAAAGATTTCTCCCTGGTCGTTCTTTACAGGTAGTACCTGCACAAGAAAAACTCTGTTATTGTAAGTAGTTTCAAAAACGGTTTCTCTGCCGTCGAGTGCTGCTCGATAGGCTGGCTCTATCACTTCGCAGGTTTCTGGTGATAATGCTTCCCAAATTGTTTTTCCTTCCATTAATTCTTTGGAAAGACCAACTGCGGCTAACCCCTTACCTTCAGCGAGGGTATAGCGTAAATCTTGGTCGAATAAAACCACTCCACCGTTTGGGAAGTTACTAGTCATAGTGCGATACAACTCTTCAGTTTTTCGCCGTGCTTCCTCTGCTATTTTGCGCTCAGTAACATCCAAGTGTAGTCCAGTCATGCGAACGGGTCGGCCTGTGGCGTCGTAAAAGACTTGACCGCTACTAGTTAACCAACGAATGTTACCGTCGGGCAAGATAATGCGGAACTCGTTTTCGTAGTCCTCCCCTGTGGCAAGGACATGTTCTATCTTCTGGAGAACGCGATCGCAATCTTCCGGATGAATAGTACTAATAAAAGATTCATAGCTACTGCTATTCAAGCCACCAGTTGCCACGTCCAAGGCTAATTCAAAGTTGGTAGAGCACAGGATTTGTCCTGTAAGAATATTCCAGTCCCAAGTGCCCATATGAGCAGCTTCCAGCGCTGTCCGCAGTCGCTGTTCACTCATTTGTAGCGCCTCCTGTGCCTGTTTGGACTCAGTGATGTCTACCGAAACGCCAATGATGCCAATAATCTCTCCCTGCTCGTCGTAAATTGGGGAAGCAAATACCATAGCTGGAAAACTCGCACCATCCTGCCGCTGTACCCAAAATTCTCCAGACCAGTTTTCTCCCGTCTGTAAACGAGACATAATTTCAGTGGCTTGTTCTTTTGTGGTTTCTGTTGGGGTAACATCCAAAATTGAGCGACCCAACACTTCTGAAGCTAACCAGCCATACTGAACTTCTGCATAGCGATTCCAGTAAATGATGTTGCCTGATAAATTAGTGACCATCACAGCCTGCTGCACAACATCGAGTAACCGCGCCTGAAAGTAGATTTTCTCCTGTGCTTGCTTTCGTTGAGTGATGTCGCGCAAAACAGCTAGATGTCGCCCTGGGACAAAATTGGCTTTAGCCGTATACTCAGCATCTCGTAAGGTACCGTCTGAGTGACGCAGGCATAACTCTCCAGTTGCTTGTCCTTGTTGTAGAAGGATGCGCCATTGCTGCTCAATATCGGAACTCGACTCTATGAAATTCCCAATCTGGTGACCGAGGATTTGTGAGTGTGGCACGCCTAACAACTGACAGAATGAGAGGTTAACCTCTACATACTTACCTTGATCGTCCACGATCGCGATCGCATCAAGTGATGCCTCAAAGAGTGCTTGCAGTTCCTGTTTCTTAGTACGGATATCAGTAATATCAGTAACTACCGCGATCAAGCCAGTAACTTGCCCTTGCTTATCCCGCTTGTAGTCCCAATCCACCTGAATATCACGAACATTACCCTCCTTAGTCAAAGCTTGTCCTTGATAAAAAGACGGTGAGGGTTGATATTGCACCAACATGGCTAAATATCCTGGCAACGTGACGCGCTCTGAGTGTGGGATTAACTCCCATATTCCTTTGCCTAAAAGTTCTTTTTGTCTGTAACCAAGCATTCTATGTAAGGCAGAATTACCGAAGGTGATGATGCCAGTGGTGTTAATTTCTGCAATCCCATGGGGAATGGTTTCGACCAAAGTGCGATACAGAAACTCACTTTTTCTCAGAGCTAGTTCTACTTGAGTGCGATCAACAATTTCTGCCAGTAACTCATCATTAACCTGCCTTAAATAAGCCGTGCGTTCTTCTACCCTAATTTCCAGTTCCTCATTTGCCTTTTGCAAGGCAGCTTCTGCTTGCTTGCTGTTGCTAATATCGCGAGCAATTCCATATATCAACCCTTCCTCAAGAAACGGTACTGCTGTCCAAGACAGCCACTTGTAAGAACCATCCTTACAGCGATAGCGATTCTCAAATCGAATGATCGGGATGCTAACCCCCAGTTTTTCCATTTCAGCCTGAGTAACTTCCACATCTTCCGGATGAACAAATTCGATAAAAGGTTGGGATTTTAATTGCTCAAGAGTAAAGCCAAGGGTTTCCTCCCAGGCTGGATTTAGATGAGTAAAGTAACCGTCGTAGTTACCAATCGCCAGCATATCTAGCGATAGGTTAAAGAAGCGTTTTTGCTCTTGTTCGGTTCGATTGCGCTCAGTAATCTCGTGAGAAACACAACCGATAGCGCTAGCTTCCTCTGTTGCGTCGTAGAAAGGACACTTTTTAGTAATTAAGGTGTAATTGTACAGAAAATACACCCAACTGAATATCGTCAAGCTCAAGCTGTTGCCAATGGCTACCATCAACATTGGGTTAGGCAAAATAAAACTAGTGGCTGGGTGTATTCGTATCAAACTCCAATAAGAAATTATGCTCACGCCACCAAGCATGAACAACGCCAACCCAAACCCACCGATAATAATTTTTTGCTCAATCGCCAACTTCATGAGACGTTTCCTCAGGCGTAGTAGAGTCCTTGCAGCTCATCCCCCTTTTTCCTGTACCCTATCTCCCTAAGGGTCGCATAAAAATTATTTTTTCCTTTATCCATTGCCATTGAATACTGACTTAAAGAAGAGAAGGTGAGGGGATGAAGGATTGTACCTTCCCTCATCTGGTTTAAAGCCGCTAAATTTAAATAGGTCAAAGAATAAATATCTGATGGGAGAAAGCTGGACTCTCTTTCGATAAATAAATACGCCCTAATCTCAAGTCCCTGAATTTATTTAAGAGGTTTCTCCCTCTCACCCTCTCACCCCCTCACCCCCTCCCTCAAGAGGGACTCCTAGGCATATCCAACGGCTTCTATGGCTGCTTCAAGAGCGATCGCCACATGAGTCCAATGAGTACCCCCTTGACAAAATGCAATGTATGGCTCTCTTAACGGTCCATCTGCTGAAAATTCTGATGTGCTGCCATCGATAAATGTTCCTCCTGCCATCACCAAGTGACTCTCGTAACCGGGCATGGGAGCAGGCACCGGGTCGAGATAAGAACCTACAGGCGAATGCTGCTGAATCGCTCGACAAAAAGCTATTAATTTCTCTGGGTTCCCCAGTTGGATGGCTTGAATAACATCACGGCGGGGTGCCATCGGCAGAGGATTGACAGGGTAGCCCAGCTGTTGGAAAACATGGGCAGTTAAGTGATTGCCTTTAAGAGCTTCTCCCACCATTTGGGGGGCTAGAAATAATCCTTGAAACAGTAACCGATTTTGATCGAAGGTAGCACCACCAGCGCTACCAATTCCAGGAGCAGTCAGGCGACAGGCAGCCGCCTCTACTAAATCAGCCCGACCCGCAACATACCCACCCGCCGTTACGATAGTTCCACCAGGATTTTTAATCAAAGAACCAGCTATTAGGTCAGCACCAACAGCAGGTGGTTCTAGGTCTTCTACAAACTCGCCATAACAGTTATCGACAAAGCAAATCGTGTGGGGGTTTTGTTGTTTAACCAGTTGGACAATTTTTGCAATATCAGCAATGGAAAGACTAGGACGCCAGGAATAGCCACAGGATCGTTGGATGAGGACTAAGCGGGTGCGATCGCCTACAGATTCCCCTAAAGTGTGCCAATCCACGGTTCCTTCTCTAGTTAGAGGTAACTGACGGTAAAAAACGCCAAACTCCATGAGAGAGCCTTGGTTTTGCCCTCGTAAACCTATCACTTCTTCTAGCGTGTCATAAGGAGGACCAGCAACGGCTAGCATCTCGTCACCAGGACGAAGAACCCCAAATAAGCAACAAGCGATCGCATGGGTTCCCGAAACCAACTGCACCCGAACCGCCGCCGCTTCGGCACCCATGATGTCAGCCAACACCTGATCCAAAGTCTCACGCCCCAAGTCATCGTGACCATAGCCGCTGACACTACCAAAGTGATGGACACCTACACGGTGACGTTGAAAGGAATTGAGCACTTTTTTGAGATTTTGCTTGACCTGAGCGTCAATACCGTAAAAGATCGGAAATAGTGTCTTTTCTGCTGTTTGCAGCTGCTGGAAGCTGTTCATGAAAGCCTTGATTGTCGATTTGGGGTTTTAGAACCTAATCATAAATCTGAAAGTTGTCCATCAAAACTTCAACAGCAGATCCGGCGCTGAAAATTTGTATTTTTGTTGTATTAGGTTACTGCATGACAATTGCCACCTCAAATAAACTTCGCTTCGATTGGGTCAATATTATATATATGTCCCTAATTCACATTGGAGCGCTTTTTGCCCTGCTGCCTGGAAACTTTAGCTGGAAAGCGGTTGGCTTAGTACTCTTGCTTCACTGGATAACCGGTGGATTGGGTATCACTCTGGGATGGCATCGCTTGGTGAGTCACCGCAGTTTTCAGACTCCGAAGTGGGTAGAATACTTCCTAGTTTTCTGTGGCGCACTGGCCTGCCAAGGCGGGGTGATCGATTGGGTTGGTCTACACCGCGTCCATCATTTGCACTCGGACACCCAACCCGATCCCCATGACTCTAACAAAGGGTTTTGGTGGAGTCACATGGGGTGGATGCTCTATGACATTCCTGCTAACTCTGACATTCCTCGATTTACCAAAGATATTTCAGATGATCCGGTTTATCAATTTTTAGATAATTACTTTGTTCCCATCCAAGTTGTCTTAGGGCTGTTACTTTTTGCGATCGGCGGTTGGTCGTTTGTCGTTTGGGGAATTTTTGTCCGGCTAGTTGTAGTGTTTCACTGCACCTGGTTTGTCAATAGTGCTACCCATAAATTTGGTTATCGCACCTTTGAGTCTAACGATCGCTCAAAAAACTGCTGGTGGGTAGCCTTGCTGACCTATGGGGAAGGCTGGCACAACAATCACCATGCCTATCAATATTCAGCTCGTCATGGTATGCAATGGTGGGAAATTGACCTCACCTGGATGACCATTCAGGTTCTACAGCTGTTGGGTCTAGCCCAGAAGGTGAGACTAATCGAGAAATAGTTGTTGGTTGTTGGTTGTTGGTTGTTTAATCAATAACTAACAACTAACAACTCATTAAAATTTTCCGTTTCCTTGAACCACTTGCTTGAGTGTGGTTAAGGCTTCCAGGTTGATCATTCCTCGGCGATATCCCTTTTGGTTCGACATCCCCAAGAACACCGCATCTCCTCGTTTCGGGTTACGTGAAAATCGAGGTGAGGAATTAATGTAAACGGAGGAACTATCGACCCCTAAAGCAAACTGACGGCTTTCCTGGTAAGACTCTGTAACCAAACAGTCCGCATGACCACTACTGTACTGGTTCATCCAGGCGATCGCCGACTCGATGCTATCGACTACTTTAAAAGCAATAATCTTACTCAGGTAAGGTTGGTTCCATTCGGATTGAGTAGCTAAGGTCAATTGACCAGGAAACTCAGCCACCAACTCAGCATCGCCCCGAAGTTCAAAGCCCTTCTCCTTCAGACTGTTCCACAGAATGGCTAAGGAAGAGGGTTTTTGATAGCGATTGATCAAAATTTTTTCAATCGCATTTACTGGGTCTGGCTCACTAGCATGGCTATCTAAAATCACCCACCTTACCATATCTAGGCTACCTGTAGCAGACCAGTAAAGGTAGCAGTTGCCCATCGCCGCTTTCAACACTGGTGCTGTTGATTGCTGCGCTACCTGCTGCACTAGGGTAGGCCGTCCATAGGGAATGACCAGATTTAGATATCGGTCTTGAGTGATCAAATCGCGAATCGAAGTGCCTTGTTCTGAGGGCAGTAGTTCTAAGCAACCGTTGGGTAAACCTACCTCATCCAGGGCAGTCTGTAATGCCTGGGAAATTACCTGGTTAGATTGACTAGCTTCGCTACCTCCCCTAAGAATTAGGCAGTTACCTGTTTTAATACAGAAGCCTGCGGCGATCGCGCCCAATTCCGGGAATGCCTCATAAATTAAAGCAATAACTCCCAATGGCATCAACTGGCAGTAAGCCTGAGAATGATCGAGTTGATAAGAGGCGTTCATTACCCGCCGGATTGGATCGGATAATTCTCCAATCCTCTCCAAAATCTGAATCGTACTCTGAAGCCGCTCTGGTGTCAGCTTAAGCCACTCCCAAATTAGCTCTGGAACGGCCATTTCTCGGCTGGCTTCCAAATCTAGGGTGTTGGCATCTAAAATATCATCAAAGGAGTTCTGAAGCGCCTTTGCCATCGCTTGGACGCCACGACTTCGGTCTACTCCTTTAGTTGTTGCCAAAACTAGAGAAGCCTCGTAGGCACGCAGGACAGCCTCAGGTGGGTTAGGCGCAATGCGACAAGAAGCATCCATTTTCATCTTCTGTTAACGCCGATAAGCGAGCCAGACCCATAGCCCTGGAAGTGCCGTTAGCAGCACTGCCAGCAACGCCAAGAAAACGATGTTTCCTTTATGGGAGTTGTTCAGAGCCAGCGGCAACCAGACAATTAACAGTACTAGGACAATTCCCAGCGCCACGGGTAAGTAACTTTCCCCAAGATTGGCATTGGCTGTATTCCATCGATGCCCTGTCCAACGCCAAGCTTTTTTGTAGGGATAGGTTGTGGACAATTGTTCAATCACATATCCACTTTCTTCAACCACAAAGATTTGCTGGCATTTATTGCAGCCAAAGGCTTCCGTCAGTGCAATCGGTACTAAAGCGCCCCGACGCCTACAAGGGCAGGGGTACTCAGTGTTTAAGTCAATCTTCTGAGCTTTCTGAGATGGCACAAGCGCTATTCAAAACAAAATACTTCAAGACCAAAATACTTCAAGCTGATGATCTAAAACATCTAGGTCGTAATGTTTGTCAATCACGATGAGCTTTGTGACGGCAAACCTCACAAAGGGAGCAGCTTGCTATAACCCTGTTTAGACGAGGTACAGGAATCGCCTATTTTTTCTATTTTAGCGCTTTCCTTTCGGTTCACAAATATCTATTGAGCCTTTGCTGTTGCTCACCACCGCTTTTGGCTATAGGGCATCATAGGGGTTTTCATTCCTTATGGAGTACATCGATTGTAGGGGAACGGCACTGCACTGACCCGACCCCATACTTTAATTTTGTTAAAGCGGGTAACGCGATTCGAACGCGCGACATTCACCTTGGCAAGGTGACGCTCTACCACTGAGCTATACCCGCAATACTCAAGCTTCTTTAGGATGTCAGAATTTTAAAAATTTGTCAACCTCTTATGAAAAAAGAGAGTAGGCAGTGGGGTTATTTGTGATTTGGTGCCAAAGCGAGGGACGACTTAAGAGTCACCAGACTTTTTGTGTTCAATTGCTGACTCTGAGGCAATTGTCCGATTTGAGGAAAGTGGCAGCGCTTGGGTAGTAACGGCACCAGACTCGTAGGCACTGTAGGTTGAGGCTGATCCATTTCCCCTGAATTGATGCATTAAACTTGCCATTTCCAGGGCATTTAAGGCGTAGTCCCAGCCCTTATTACTTTTAATCCCTGCTCGTTCCAGGGCTTGCTGCATATTATCTACGGTCAAAATCCCAAAGATAACGGGTACGCCTGTTTGAAAACCAGCAGCAGCAATCCCCTTCGTAACTTCAGCGGCAACTTGATCAAAATGAGGTGTTTGACCTCGGATGACTGCGCCCAGGCAAATTACAGCATCATAGCGATGACTGAGCGCCGCTTGAAGAGCCATTAAGGGCACTTCAAAACTACCAGGCACCCAAATATAATCCACTTGAGTACCTTGAGGATTTATATCAACACCGTGGCGTTTCAAGCAATCCTGACACCCTGCTAAAAGCTTTTCACCTACTAGGTCATTAAATCGACTTATGACGATCGCAAACCGTAAAGGAGTAGATGAAGTAAAATTTCCCTCGAAAACTGCCATGGCTGTCGCGTGAACTCGTGAACTCGTCAATAAATTACTCTTTTCTCAATCTCCTAATGAGGAATTGAGAAGGACTCTACGCTCAAAGCAACTTTTTGCTAAAAGAACATAGTTTTTAGCTGTCCTACCCGACGTTACATGCCTGTGAAGCCAAGTGCAACTGTTTGCCTTTAGGTTTTCCTAATCTTTGGGGAAACCAGGAGGGAGAACGGCTACGCTGAAAATTAAACACCTTTTGGCAATGCCAAACGGTGCTTTATGGTACTTTCACAAAGTACCCTCACCACTTCAGCATAGCCGTACTACTTCCGAAACGGGTAACCTAGAAAAAACTTTGCAGCATTCTTGTTCAACCCTTTACAAAAAGCTGAAAATCCTGCGGCGTTCCTAACTCGAAAACTTTCCTAGGGCTACACTTTCAAGCTACACCACAAAAAAGTTCAAGACACCCACTAGAATGACAAGAGCAGCCCACACACCAGAACCCAAGAAAATCAGGCTTTTTGATTGAGACCAATTCTGAGGTGAGGCGTAGGCGACTGGCACACCAACAACCATGGCGAATGACAGGATAACCAGAGCAGCGAGTGATATTTGAAATAAGATAGTCATTTTTTGTTCTCCCAAAACAGCGATGGACTGGATAGAAATTATTCAGCCCGAACTTTACTGATATTAAATCCTTGGCTGTCAGCTTCAAGGCTTTTTAGTAAGCTACCAAAAATTGACCCACTTTTGCTGAAAATCCCTGAGGAAAAAGCGCTCAGGCACAAACGATGGATCTGATTTTATGTCATACAACAGTAGACTTTGATGCGATCGCAGCCGCCGTAGGCCTAACGCGCCTAAAGCTAGGAGCGAAGATAGTTCTAGCTGGCGGTGCTCACCCAGCAGTTCGGGATTTTTTGGCATTACATCGAGATGAGTACCCATTGATTGAGCGCCGTTCTGTTACAAAAGAACAAATTCAATCGCTGGTTGTCGTGGATACTCAAAAACGCGATCGCCTGGGAAAAGCCGCCGAGTGGTTCGACTTACCGCAGGTGACATCAATTGAAGTTTACGATCATCACCTGGATATCGATAGTGATATCCCCTCCACTTATACTCAAATTGAGCCAGTGGGAGCAACCACTACCTTGATTGTTGAACAGTTGCAGCAAACCTCCATCGAGTTAACTCCTGCTCAAGCAACGGTAATGGCGCTGGGTATTCACGTTGATACAGGTTCGCTAACCTATGACCAAACGACACCACGAGACGCTGCGGCTTTAGCTTGGTTGATGGCCCAGGGAGCAAATGTGCGGCAAATCGCTCAATATGTTACTCCATCGCTATCTCCTCAGTTACAAGAACTCTTACGCGAAGCGCTAGAAAACTTGCGATCGCAAAATCACTCAGGCTACACCATCTCCTGGGTAATCCTCAAAACAGCTGATTATGTCCCAGGATTATCAACCTTGGTGACACAACTAGTTGAACTAACAGAAAGTGATGCCCTGTTACTGGCGGCTGAGTATCCCGGAGGTGGGGGCGAAGGAGAGGGAGAGAGGGACAGGGGGAGAG
>DALYIW010000005.1:32161-36672 GCA_031970155.1 Coleofasciculaceae cyanobacterium CTOTU46601
GAGAGAGGGAGAATTCCTCAACTGTTTGCCCTCCAATGGGGCAAGAAACTCACCCCATCACCCCTTGACTTCCTCAAAGTTAATCGTAATCGGGCGATCGCACATTGAAGGAACAAACTTAAACGAATTGTTCCAACCTCTAGGTGGCGGCGGACATTCCCAAGCAGCATCAACGAGACTCCGAGATGTCGATCCTCAGGCAATCATTGAGCAACTCGTTAACCAACTTAAAGACCAAATTCCCCAGCCACCAACCGCACAGGAGTTAATGTCGTCGCCAGTTCGCACAATCCGCCCTCAAACAACAATTAGCGAAGCCCAAAGAATCTTGTTAAGGTACGGTCATTCTGGGCTTTCGGTAGTAGATGAACAAGACCAGCTCGTAGGAGTTGTCTCGCGACGAGACATTGATTTAGCACTGCACCACGGTTTTGGTCATGCGCCAGTTAAGGGCTACATGACTAAGAATATCAAGACCATTACTCCTCAAGCACCATTGTCGGAAATTGAGTCGCTGATGGTGACTTACGATATCGGACGGCTGCCGGTTCTCGAAAAAGGGCAGTTGGTAGGAATTGTGACTCGCACTGACGTCTTGCGGCAACTTCACCAGGGAATTGGGAATCGAGAAGAGAGAATCGGCAACGAGGAACAATCTAATCAATACGCTATCCCCAGTTCCCAATTTCCCATCCAAAATCTTCGCTCTCGTCTTGCTCCTCCTCTGTGGGAACTTCTCACCAAAGCGGCTCAGGAGGCTCAACAACGAGGCTGGCATCTTTACTTGGTGGGGGGAGGGGTACGAGACTTGTTACTGGCTGATGCCGCTGATTCTCTGCTGCTCAAAGATATTGACTTGGTTGTAGATGGCTTTCATCGTTCAGCTGATGTTGGTGCCGGGGTGACGTTAGCCCAGGCGCTGCAAAAAATTTACCCAAATGCTCGCTTAGAAGTTCACGGATTGTTTCAGACTGCTGCCTTGTTATGGCATGATGACCCAATCCTTGACTCATTGTGGATCGACATTGCTACCGCCCGGACAGAATTTTATCCCTACCCTGCAGCTAATCCTGAAGTCGAAGCGAGTTCAATTCGTCAAGACCTTTATCGACGAGATTTTACGATCAACGCAATGGCAGTAAGGTTAACGGCTTCTCGGAGTGGAGAGTTACCCTTGTTGGATTTCTTTGGGGGTTTGCTCGATTTGCGAGCGCACCAAATTCGGGTACTACACGCCAACAGCTTTATTGAAGACCCCACCCGGATTTATCGAGCTGTACGGTTTGCCGTGCGTCTAAACTTTCAAATTGAACCTCAAACCGAAGCTTATATTCGTTATGCCCTTGAGAGTGGAGTTTATGAGCGATCGCTACTAGAAAATAATAAAGCTCCAGCACTCCAAACACGTCTCAAAGCTGAACTGAAGCACATTTTGCAGGCACCCTACTGGGAAAAAGCGTTGCAGCTGCTAGCCTTTTTGGGCGCACTGCGATGCCTCCATCCCACTCTCAAGCTGGATGAGCAATTATGGTGGCAGGTGCGTCTAGTTGACCGTTGGCTGCGACGATTTGACCCCAATCAAAGCCTAGAACACTGGCAAATGAGGCTAGAAGTATTGATTGCTCATCTAGCTCCAGAAGAACGCGCTAAAGTTTCCCATAATCTTCAGCTACCGCTAGATAGTATCGAGCGACTACAGCAACTGGCTCAAGCACAAGCAAACGTGGTAGAGTCGCTACCGACGTGCCGACTCAAGAGTAAAGTCGTGAGTATGCTACGTCCCTATAAGTTACCTACCTTAGTTTTGATTGCTGTGCAAAGCCCAAGAGCCATAAGACGAATACTCTGGCAATATCTCACCACCTGGGCGAATGTTGAGGCCCCGCTTAATGGCAATGGCCTTAAACAGCTGGGCTATAAACCTGGACCGAAATACCGACAAATCCTAGACGCTCTCTTAGAGGCTACCCTGGATCGAGTCATTGAGAATGAGTCCGATGCCAAAGCTTTTCTGGCAGAACACTACCCTCTTGAGGGTTGAAAGTTGGAACATTAGCACCTCCAACCTTCAATTTTTCAACTTCAACCTTCTAACCCTCAACCCTTAAGCGGTAGCATAAGTGGGAAAACGGCGAGTAACTTTTTATGAACTTGACGGCTGGCACAGCTTTACATAATGGCAAATATGTCATCGACACCCAGCTGGGCAAAGGTGTCTTTGAAAGCACTTACCGGGCAACTAGCACTTACTCAGGTCAAACGGTCGTTCTCAAAACCATTGGTGAAAATCTGCGCCAGCATCCAGATTTCTACCAATTCAAGCTGCAATTGCTAAAACTGATCCAACGCTTGAGCTACTGTAAGCATCCGAATCTCGTTCAGGTACTAGATAGTTTTGAAGACGCTGGACGCCCCTACCTAGTCATGGAATATATTCCAGGCAAGACTCTGGCTGAACTCACTCAATCCCAGGTACTCTCAGAAGCAAAAGCTGTTGAATATATTCGACAAATAGGCGACGCCCTAAGTGTTCTTCATCAGGCAGGTTTGGTGCATCGGGATGTCAAACCTCAAAATATCATTAGGCGTCAAGATACTGACACTGTAGTACTGTGTGAGTTTGGTTTTACCAGTGACTTTACCCCTGGAGTTAGACAAACTCACGCTAATTTACTGTCAGCTGGGTATGCACCGTTAGAACAGTACTCCCTAGAGGGCGAATGTACGCCAGCGACAGATATCTACGCCTTAGCGGCAACTCTCTACTACTTGTTGACAGGACGCCCACCCTTACCTGCACCCGTTCGCAATAGCGTGGCGTTAGCCAATCAACGAGTGTCAGCGCCGTCATCAGAGAGAGGTGGTAGGGTTGCGCTGGGGCAGGAGCATCGCCTGTCGCTCCCAGATTGGCAGCAAGGCACACTTAACATTAGCCCAGCAATTAAACAAGCCGTTTGGCAGGGTCTGGAAATCGTTGCACATAGACGCCTTCAAACTGTAGAAGCTTGGCTCTCCCTTCTTCCTACCCAGAATACCATCCCTAAGCCTGGAGCTACACTAGCTCAGAACTTAGTAGCCCAGCCCAGAGTAGGCACACAGACACCAATTTCACAAGATTTAGCACAAGTCAGTTCAAAGTCTGCACCCAGACCCAGCAAAATTCACCAGCCGCCGAAGCAAGAAAAAGAGCTTGCGCCACACTTTGAACCGATTCAGGGCTTAGTAACGATACTTAGAGAGGATATTGGAGAACCACCTCTACTAGGTAGGCTGATCGGCAGCGTTTCTACTAAACTTAGAATGCCTCAAGTAGGATGGCCGTTAGGATCACTACTCATCACGGGTGCGATCGCCGCCTCCGCCGGTATAGGGTTTGGCTTCGCGCTGCGGATTCACGGTTCTAACGAACCCGGCTCTAAATTCTGGAACCGCCAGCAGGACTTTCCTCGTAAAGACTTTCCTCTTAGCAGCCAAGGACCTGTTGTATCAGACCCCCGACTATGACAGGACTTACGCAAATTGCTGATTTAACGCTACTGCTAGTAGTGGGGTGGGCACTGCCCACCCTACATGTAGAGGTTCTGCGTAAGTTTTGTGTGATCTTCTTTCTTTTGGAAAGTACTCTAGCACTGAGGAAAAAAGCCTGTTTACTGGCCAAACGGCTAAAGCTTTTCCACCAGGATTAACGATAAGCGCGTTATAATTTGTTGCGGATGCTAAAGAAATTTTTCCATGAGTAACCCTGTAATTCACGCCTTTTTTGTAGGCAGAGCTTTGTCTCAAGCGCTAAACGAGCAGCTAGAAGACGCTCTAACTAATGCCCTGAGTGAACTGGGCAAATTTGATGCTGAACAACGCGAACGACTGCGGCAATTTACCGAGCAAGTCATGGAAAACGCGACCCGTGAAGCTGACACGGTAGTGCTAGGACGAACCACAACGGCTATTGTACCGATCGATTCTGTACCCGGTGACCTACAGGCCACTATTGATGACCTGCGAGCAGAAATTGCCCGCTTGCGTGCCGAGTTACAAATTTACCGCAATCAATCTGTTTAAACCTGGAGATTCTCACTCTTAATTTATTTTTGCCTCTGGTTGTGCTAAAGACTTGATTGACATGAGTCGCCCACAATTATCCTCTATCCCAGTGTTTTTAAACCATTTTTAAAAAAAGTTTATTTTTTGAATAACTATTAGGAACCCCAGTGTCTGCTCCTTCTCAAGACTCTGTCAACCTCAAACAATACAAGGAACGCACGGTGGTGACGCAGCGTTCCGGAGATAAAGGATACAAAGACAAGGCTTACCGATGGAATCGGGAAAAATACTCTCGTAACCGACGGTTCATCGATATTTGGGCTTTTGTTTTAAGCCTGTTAACGGGGTTGTGGCTCGATAGTAAACCCTGGAGCTATGCAGGAGGAGTCACTGATGAAAAGAAAGCACGTCGCCGCCAACAGCAAGCCATCTGGATTCGAGACACATTTTTAGACCTAGGTCCAACCTTT
>DALYIW010000005.1:36697-39239 GCA_031970155.1 Coleofasciculaceae cyanobacterium CTOTU46601
CGATTTATTCCCTAGCGAGTATGTAGAGGAACTGACCAAGCTACAAGACCGGGTGCCGGCTTTTAGCTACGAGCAAGTTGAAACTATTATCAAGCAAGATTTAGGGAAATCAGTTACAGAACTGTTCCGTAGTTTTGACCCAATTCCTCTTGCCGCTGCTAGCCTTGGGCAAGTTCACAAAGCCCAACTCCACACGGGAGAAGAGGTAGTAGTCAAGGTACAAAGACCGGGTTTGCGGCAGCTTTTTACGATTGATTTACAAATTCTCAAAGGCATTGCGCGTTACTTTCAAAACCATCCAGATTGGGGACGAGGCCGAGACTGGATGGGAATTTATGAGGAGTGCTGCCGCATTCTTTGGGAAGAAATTGATTATATAAACGAAGGTCGCAACGCTGATACCTTTCGCCGCAATTTTCGTACCTATGACTGGGTGCAGGTGCCCCGTGTATACTGGCGGTATGCCTCACCAAGAGTGCTGACGCTGGAATATCTTCCAGGAATTAAGATTAGTCATTACGAAGCCCTAGAAGCTGCTGGTCTCGATCGCAAGTTAATTGCTAATCTGGGGGCGAAAGCTTACCTTCAGCAGCTACTCAATGACGGCTTCTTTCATGCTGATCCCCATCCTGGGAATATTGCTGTCAGTGCTGAAGGTGCCCTGATCTTTTATGATTTCGGCATGATGGGGCAAATTAAGACAAATGTGCGGGAGCAGCTGATGGAGACGCTTTTTGGCGTTGCCCAAAAAGATGCTGAACGAGTTGTTGCTTCGCTGGTTGAATTGGGTGCCCTCTCGCCGGTTGATGATATGGGTCCGGTACGGCGCTCTGTTCAGTACATATTAGATAATTTCATGGACAAGCCGTTTGAGGAGCAGTCGGTCAGTGCAATCAGCGACGATCTCTATGAAATTGCTTACGATCAGCCTTTTCGCTTCCCCGCCACATTCACCTTCGTAATGCGAGCGTTCTCGACCCTGGAAGGCGTCGGGAAGGGTTTAGACCCGGAGTTCAACTTTATGGAGGTTGCCAAACCATTTGCAATGCAGATTATGACAAACGGCAACACCCCTGACGGTAATAGCTTCCTCAACGAACTGGGACGCCAAGCAGCACAGGTTAGTAGTACGGCTTTGGGCTTGCCTCGACGAATAGAAGATACGATTGAGAAATTAGAACGGGGTGATCTGCGCGTTCGAGTGCGATCTATCGAATCAGACCGAATCCTACGACGTATTAGTAGCATTCAGCTGGGAACCAACTATACTTTACTAATCAGTGCATTTACCCTGTCGGCGACCATTCTATTCGTGAATGGAAAGGTTGGGCTGGCATTAGTCGTCTCTTTGGTGGCGGCTATTGCGGCATTTGCTCTGATTCGCCTGCTCAGACGGCTTGACCGCTTTGATCGCATGTAAAACTCTCGTAAATTTCTTGACGCCAGCAAACAATTTATGAAACGTAGCTTCACGGGTCTGACCGATCCGGGATTACTCCGTAGTGTTAACCAGGATGACTACTATATCGACCCTCAAGGGCGGTTTTTTATTGTCGCCGACGGCATGGGAGGCCATGCCGGTGGACAAGAAGCCAGTCAACTGGCTACGGAAGCGATTGAGACTTATCTAGAGAAGCACTGGAAGTCGGCTGTCGCGTCCGAGGAGTTGCTAGAGCAAGCTATCTACCAGGCTAATCAGGCTATCTTGCAGGATCAGCAAAATCATCCAGAACGGTCAGATATGGGAACAACGGCTGTTGTGGTAATGTTCCGCAAAAGCCAGTCTTGGTTTGCTCATGTAGGAGACTCTCGCTTGTATCGGTTACGAGGCTCCACACTAGAGCAGATTACAGAAGACCATACCTGGGTAGCACGAGCGATGAAGGCCGGTGATATTACTCCAGAACAGGCTAGGATGCATCCCTGGCGGCATGTATTGTCTCAATGTCTGGGTCGTAAGGACTTGCCACAGGTAGATGTCCAAGCCATAGATGTGCAGGTTGGCGATCGCTTACTACTGTGTACCGATGGTCTCACAGAAGAACTCTCTGACACCTTGATTGCCTCCAATCTTCAGCCGAGTCTCAGACGTGATGAAGCCGCTACCCTACTGGTTGAAGCCGCTAAGGAGAAAGGCGGGAGAGACAATATCACAGTGGTGATTGTAGAAATTGGTGACAAGAGTCATGAATAATATCAAGTCGCTTGGCTTCGTTATTACCAAATGGGTAATGGGTAATGGGTAAAGACTCAATACTGGAGCAACGTAAAAGCAAAAAGATAAATTAATCAACTACTGATAGTAGTAAGTCTATGGGAAGAATCATTCGTGAGGATGAGGCAAATCAGGTAGTAGAGGAGAAAATATTAAGAGATTAAAAAAATTGCAAAAATTTTTGTTTAGTCTGATACTACTTTATAATTAGCTGTCCTCATGAATCCTTCGGCCTTAAGCAGCTCCTCAAAAACTGACCACATTCTGGTAGTGGATGATTCAACGACGATGCGACAGATGGTCGCGTTCACGCTGACCAGCGCAGGG
>DALYIW010000005.1:39249-73986 GCA_031970155.1 Coleofasciculaceae cyanobacterium CTOTU46601
ATTCTGGTAGTGGATGATTCTCCGGATAACTTATTCCTTGTGCAAGCGATTTTAGAAGACGAGGGATATAAGATTACATTGGCAGAAGATGGTCGAACGGCTTTAGAGCAGATTGAACAGTCACCGCCTGACTTGGTGTTACTGGATGTGATGATGCCGGGAATGGATGGCTTTGAAGTCACAAAGCGTATTCGTGAAAATCCCAAGTTGCCGTTTATTCCAATTTTGCTGATTACGGCATTTCAAGAAACCAGTGTGGTAACAGGTCTTGACTCCGGTGCAGAGGACTTTATTCGTAAGCCAGTGGAAGTTGAGGAGTTGCTGGCGCGGGTGCGATCGCTTTTGCGGCTCAAACATGCGATCGACGAACGGGATCAAATTGCTCGTCAACGAGAAGATTTTGTTTCCTGGATGACCCATGACTTGCGAACCCCAATCGTAGCAGCAGAACGGATGCTGACGCTATTTCAGCAGGGAGCACTAGGAGAACTCTCTCCAGCGATGCAGGAAGCAATCACAACAATGGCTCGCAGTAATCGTAACCTCCTAGCCATGGTGAATACCTTACTAGAAGTCTATCGGTATGAAGCAGGTCGCAAGAACCTGACCTTCTTTCCAGTTAATCTCCAAGAGGTCATTGAGGAAGTCATCCAAGAACTATCTCCTCTAGCAGAGGAGAAAAGCCTGTTTTTGAAGTATGAGACTGGAGAGAAAGTTCATACTAAAGTAGTGGGCGATCGCCTAGAACTCCATCGAGTTTTCACCAATTTGATCGGAAATGCCATCAAATTTACTGATACTGGCTCGGTCGAGGTTCGTGTGAGTAACAACCTTCACCCTGGTGCATCTGACACCTCGGTGATTATTGAAGTTCAAGACACCGGGGCTGGTATCTCCCCAGAAGACCAAAAGATGCTGTTTGAGCGATTTCGTCAGGGTAGCCACAAGCGCTCTGGCAGCGGTTTAGGACTGCATCTATCTAGAAAGATTGTAGAAACTCACCAAGGAACCCTTGAGGTCAAATCCGAGTTGGGTAAAGGCAGTTTATTTCTAGTTCGCCTGCCTACTCATGAGTGACCAATGGAGAATTAACAGCAATCCTAATGTCTGACTCAATGCCATTGCAAGAGCGTTACTTCAAGCTAATCGACGAAATCGTACAAACCACCTTGAAGGGGCAGATCCGCTCTAAAGAGCAGGTCTATCAAAAGCTCTTGCAAGGCGTCACTACTGGAACTGGGGAAATTTTTGAGCGCTGCCTAGATGAGCGCCTCAACTCAACTCAGCAACAGGTGGATAATCCGATTAGTGAAATTAAGCAAGCTAAAGCCATCAGGAGCTTGAGGGCACTCAATACTATCACGAGTGAGTGGGAACGGGTGCAGGAGCAAAACCGCGTCTCTACGAGCATTACAGCTGCCATTCAATCGATTATTACAGCTCCTGGAAGCGATCGCCTCACTACCTTCCTGCGAGTGATTGACCCCAATCGAGAGCAGGTGCTGAATTTACAACAACTCGGTCAACTGGCAAAAACTCTACAGCAAGAGGCTATAACTAATCCCGACTCGGACAATGCTAGCGAGATTGGGCAATTATCAGCAGGCATTACCGCTGGTTTGGCATCATGGCAGCGATTAGAAGATTATCTGGTGAGCTGGATTTACGACCAAAGCCGAGGCCCTCTGGGATTTGAGGGTGTTCCCGAACAGCGCGGCCCTTGGGCGTTGTGGGCAAAACAGGTGAATAGCCCTTTACCGCAGTCACTGTTTCAAACTCTAGCGCGGGAGCAACCGCTAAGCGAATGGGCAAACAGCCATAGAAGTTTAGAATTAGATGCCTGGGTAGAACTAATGATCGTTCTCCAGTGCTTGCACCGAGGACTGGTGGCGTGGTTCGACAAAATGGTATACGACTCAAAGGTAGGAGCCAAGCTATCGATTTCAACATTCATTGTGTTTGCCGTTATTTGGTCGCAGATTGCCAGTGCTTTGAATCAGACTCTTAGTACGCAACGTGACGCGATTGTCAATGGCTGTTTTCAGGTTTCTCTACAAGTTCTTCGTGCCTTCGCTCAACGTGACTATTTTCCTCTCTACGGCGGCGTGTTTGCCTCTTTAAGCGGGAACTATCTTCGGGATGCTCTCAACTACCTGGATGAACCCTTACGGCGAGTCGAGGGGACTCAGGAGAAAGCGCGAATTCTGACATTGTTGGGCTATTCGCTACGTGCCCAGGGTATATATGATCGAGCAACGTCCTTTCATCAGCAAGCTTTAGAGATTGCCCGCGAGGCTGGCGATCGCGCTTGTGAAATTGCTAATCTCAATCACTTGAGCCGTATTGGTGTTGCTCAAAAAAATTATGGTGAGGCTATTAGCTACAGCCAACGGGCGTTGATTCTGTCTCGTCAATCAGGTGACCGGTTAGGAGAAGCTAATGCTTTGGCGAATTTTGGTTACAGTGAAGTGTTTCAAGCCAAGGACACTCAACAGCTAGAACCAGAGGTGTATGAAAGTGCCATTCACTACTTAGAACAAGGTTTGGAATTAGCAGAACGATTGAGCGATCGCCAAAGTCAAGCACTGTGTTTTAGTAGTTTAGGAATTGCTTACGTTGTCATCGAACAGCCTCAACAGGCAATTAGCTACCTGGAACAAGGCTGGCAAGCGGCTCAAATTTCTGGCGATTTGTATCTCCAAGGCCTCAACTTAGCCTATCTAGCTGAAGCTTGCTACGGTCTGCACAATTATGAACAAGCTATCTACACGGGCAGCTTAGGCGCGTATCTCTTAGAGCAAATTAATTCTAATGATTGGCGTAAACCAGCAGGCTTACTGACAATTTTGCAGGGGCAAATGGGGGACGAAACGTTTCAAAGCTTGTTAAAACAGCAGCGATCAAAAATGATTGCAGTTATTGGTGTTGATGGATATGACTATATCCCGCAACTGCTAGAAAAATACCGAGATTCAATGTAGCGTGCTTCAGTTTACTTACAGCTGTTGAGCTCATAGACTATCTCGACCCGCTGCGCTAATAGCGTAGCGGGTACGGTTGCACAAAGGTCGAGGTGTCTATACGTTGGGAACACATAGGCTAATCCTAAGTAGCTATGGGCACAGCTACTAATGAACTAAAGCTAAACAGGCTTACTTTTGACGAAAACGCCTCTTACTCTGCTTGTGCCTTGCAATTAATTTGCGCTTGCGTTTTTCAAGGGGCGTTTCAAAGTGACGATGCTTTCTCATATCTGGAAAAATTCCAGCTCTTGAAACTTGTCGCTTAAATCGACGGAGAGCTGACTCAATCCCTTCATTTTCACCAAGAATTACCTGGGTCATCCTTTCTCCTTCATTTCATATTGTTAGCGGCTTCTATTGTACTGAGCAATCAAATCAGCCGGATGTAAAAAAGGGCAGACTCCTTGTCTGCCCTTTAGACCTCAGAGTTGAATTTTTAGTCTCTAAAGCTTAGTTATAGCTGCGCCGACCACCAGAGCGATTGTTATTGCCCCAGTTCCCACCTGAGGGCTTTCTTGCTTCGCGAGGTTTCGCTTTGTTAACTTTCATGTCACGACCCATCCACTCGGCACCATCGAGGGCATCAATTGCAGCAGCTTCTTCTGCTTCTGTTCCCATTTCTACAAAGGCGAAACCACGTACTCTTCCGGTTTCCCGGTCTGTAGGCAATTGAACCCTGCTAACAGTTCCATATTCTGCAAATATCTGGCTGAGGTCATCTTCCGTGACCTCATAAGAGAGATTGCCGACGTAAATAGACATAAAGATTGTCCCGAATCAGAAGGTGTAGAGAACTCGATTCGGAGGGAGGCTTGTCAGTAATTAAAAAACAAACGACGCAGCCGAATATAAGCTTCTCTGAAGATCGTAACACACAAGTCAGTCAAGACTGATTTATGGGGGAAAAAAATGGGATTTGGCATGGCAAGGGACCCATCATCCTGCTTGGAGAATGGGGATTTCCGCAATTGTATAGACCATATCTGTGAGGTGATTGAGGCAATTTATGAGTCATTGAGCTAGTGTTATTGCCTCTAAGAACGGATAGGGTAGACCTCCTGCTCCGCTGACTTAGTTGAATCGAAGGAAGAGATCAATGGCGGAAATTAATAAATTAAACTTATCACTATTAATGACTCAGTGGTTAATTGAGAGTAAATTTCTTTCCCTATTCCCCAGTTCCTATGCACAATCCTCGCCAGTTGGCATTTATAGCGCTCCGGGACATCCATCGGCAGGGGGCTTTCACTGATATTGCTCTCGACCGAGTACTGCGAAGTGCTCAAATTAATAGTGCTGATCGGCGTCTAGTGACTGACTTGGTTTATGGGAGTGTGAGACGACAGCGATCGCTTGATGCTGTAATTGACCAGTTGGGTAAGAAAAAAGCCCATCAGCAGCCTCCAGAACTTAGAACAATACTGCACATCGGCTTATATCAACTGCGCTATCAACAGCGAATTCCCGCTTCCGCAGCTGTCAACACCACCGTTGAACTGGCTAAAGAAAATGGGTTCAAAGGACTCACAGGCGTCGTTAATGGTTTGCTGCGGCAATATGAGCGTCTGGCAGCTACTGGTGCTGATTTATTGCAGTTGCCAATAGAACCAGTAGAACATCTAGGCATCTTGCACAGCTTTCCTGACTGGATGATCAAGATGTGGTTAGAACAGCTAGGGGTGGAAGAAACAGAGCAACTTTGCCACTGGTTGAACCAATCTCCAACTATTGACTTACGAGTAAATCCCCTACGAGTGTCAATTGAGGATGTTGAGGCAGCAATGCAATCAGCTGATGTTGATGTCCGTCGAGTGCCGCACCTACCCCAAGCTTTACGAGTAGTCGGTGGAACGGGTGCAGTTGAGCAATTACCTGGATTTAAGGAAGGTTGGTGGACAATTCAAGATAGTAGCGCTCAATTGGTCAGCCATTTGCTTGACCCTCAAGCGGGTGATGTTGTGATTGATGCTTGTGCTGCACCGGGCGGAAAGACGACACATATTGCAGAATTGATGGGAGATCAAGGGAAGATTTGGGCTGGCGATCGCGCCGCCTCCCGCCTTAAAAAACTGACAGAAAACGCTAAACGGCTGCAATTGCGATCGATTCAAATCTGCACAGGCGACAGCCGTAACTTACCTCAATTCAAGGATTCAGCAGATAGAGTGTTACTTGATGCTCCTTGTTCAGGTTTGGGTACACTTCACCGCCGTCCAGACATTCGCTGGCGCACCACACCAGCAACGGTACAGGAACTTTCAATTCTGCAAGTGGCACTCTTAGAACAGGCAGCTACCTGGGTAAAACCTGGAGGTGTTCTAGTGTATGCCACCTGCACCTTGCATACTCAAGAAAATGAAGAGGTGATTCAACCTTTTCTTGAGCGTCATCCTCACTGGCAACTTGAGCCTCCAGTGGCTAGTTCATTTCTTAGTGCTTTTTCAGCGTCCGAAGGTTGGATTAAAGTTTGGCCTCACCGCTACGACATGGATGGCTTTTTTATGGTGCGGCTGAAGCGGGCTAAATGACTTATAGAACACAATCGTTAAAGATGCCGTACCTCTATCTCAGCTAAGCTCAAGTTTATGGTGAGGGGGCGGATGAGAACATTTCTAACTAAAGCCTGTGGTTTCTGTAATCAGTTTGAGCGTTCTGTTATAGATATAGGGGCAGTTAGTGAGAGAAAAACTATGGTTGCAAACTCTAATGTTAAAAAGCTTGTCAAGATTCTAATTGGTGCGGCCTGGATAGACGGTAGAATTCAGCCAGAGGAACGGGAATATCTTCAGCGAGTTGCTAAGGAAGCAGGCGTTGCTGATGACCCAGAGATACAGCCATTATTGTATGAACTTAGAGCCGTGCTGCCTGATGAGTGTTATGGCTGGGTGAAAGAATATTTAGGCGATCGCTCCAATATAGAAGATTATCAGCGCTTGATTGAAGCTCTTAGTGCTTTAATTTACAGTGATGGCGAGGTTGCCACAGAAGAGGCGAAACTTCTGACACGCTTGCAGCTTCTCGACCCAGCCAGTACCTCGCAAAAGTCAGGCACTAATAACGCCCTCAAAGCCATTCAAAAACTCTACCGTAGATGGATCGATAAACAAGCCTAGAACACCGATTCATACCAAGTTGCGTTCAAACATAGTAGTTTGGCAAGCAGGGGGAGCAGGGGGAGCAGGGGGAGAGAAAGTTACCTCTGTCAAGGTGAGTCAGATAGGGCAGGTAGGGCAAAAATTACGCCCTTACCTCCCTCAACGCCCTCAACTCCTTAGATAAGTTTCGCCACTGAGGTTACTGTTTGCTATCTGTTAGAGATTGGCTATTTTAATTGGCTTGGTTCTCTTTTTGTTCCGACTCACTATCTTTATCCTCTTTCTTCTCTTGCACCACCTGGGTCATATATACTTGAACATCTTGTTGTAGAAGGTCTTCAACTTGGGAAGCAAAAATAGGAAACGCTTGTTGGTGGGTCTGACAAGTGTTATAAACACCACTCAACTGAGAAAATTGCCACCCTTGAATCTTTAGAGATTCTGCCGTGCGCCGATAGTGTTGCCAGCTTTCACCGTATTTCAGAAACTCTTCAACAGCAGAACTAACAGCAACTAACCCGCCAAGGCTAATGGATATCCAACGAACGAGATGATTATGCCTAGGGTTGTTGAAATTCAAACTGATTAAGATGGGAACGAGGACGCCACCAATAATGGTTGTTAATCGCAAGGTGTAAAAGCGTTTTTTAGCCATGCTCGCTTTTCCTTCCATCCACTTTACTTGTCCCATCCAGCGCGAGACCATAAAGTGCTTTTGCAAGTCGGACAGGTCGAGCATTTCGATTAGCCCATCTAGCTCTGATTTTGACGATTGAACTGTTACAGGCTCAACACTCTGGTTATAAATTGAAGAGGTAGACATGAGACTTATCAATCATAGGTATTATGTATAGTGTAAGAGGATTTAGACCATTCTATTATTCTATTGATTAGGAACTTTCATGTATCCTCCGACTGAAGTATGGAGGACTTCGAGTTATTGATTGTTGGCTGTTTATATTTTTTCTCGGAAAGTTATTGGGATAAGTTTAAAATTGATCTCTCAACAACTAATAACCAGCAACACGGCAGTCAGGCGTTCTCCTACCCAGTTTCGCATACACTAGGCAACCGAAGCCCTCATTGTATGCACTACTGTATTGACGTGGATGAACATTGATTCGGCTTCCTAAATTATGACTGAAATTACTTCTGAGCAAGAAGCCTTGTTTCCGGCTTACTTGGACAAATGGAGAGCGTTTGCGCTTGAACCTGGACCGATTGATCGTCAGAAAGCTACACAAGCTATCAAAGCCGCTTATGACTTGTTTGGTCTCCAAGAGCCTAAGATTCTTTTTTTCGACAGCCCTTATGCAGCATTGAACGCTCTTCTAAGCCAGCCAGGAAGTCAACTGGGGAAGCAATTGGAGGGCAAAGTTTGGAGAGAATTGGAGGGTCAACTCAGTGAAGTGGAGAGCCAATTAAGCCAATTGTGGAGGCAATTGAAGCACCAATTAGAGAGCGAACTGCGGATTCCTCCTTATATTAACTGGATTAACCCTGAATTATGGGTTTGTGGAGGCGCTTGGTTTGATTTTTGTATTTCAATTTTAAATAGCCTTCATCATCCCCAAAAATGGAAAGTCTTTCAAGTGCTAGTTAAGTACTGTGGCTGGGTTTTCTTTTTTGAAAAGATAGCAATAGTATGCGATCGCCCGACTAAACTCTCTTTTGATAACGAAGGTCGTCTTCACGCTGAAGCCAAGCCTGCTCTTCAATTTGCTGATGGATACTCTCTTTACTCCTATCATGGTGTGACATTACCTAAAAAGTATGGTGCGTTGCCTCCCCGTCAGTGGCAAGCTAAATGGATTTTAGAAGAGTGGAACGCTGAACTTCGTCGAGTGCTAATTCAGGAGATTGGTTATGCTCGAATCTGCCAAGAATTGCAAGCAAAATCATTAGATTATTGGAGAGAATACACTCTATTAAAAATCGATAATCAAGTTGAATTTGAACCAATTTACCTACTAAAAATGACCTGTTCTAGTACAGGGTTTATTCACGCTTTGCGAGTGCCACCTACTATGAATTCAGCGCGTGAAGCAATTCGCTGGGTGAATTGGGGAACTGATCCAGAGGAATTTTCGCGGCAAACCTGAAAGTTAGTTGTTGACGGTTGACGGTTGACGGTTGACGGTTGACTACTGACGGTTAAACAGTGGAAGGCGATCGCAATTTCTTCCCAGTGCGAAAAACACACTAGCTTAGACGAACGCCTCTGTACTCACACTTGACAACGAGGGTATGCCAAAACGCGATCGCCTAAGTTAAAAATTCCTAATGGCAAGGTACTGGAGTGTCTGAGCTAGGCTCAAAGATGAAGAATTCCTAATCTTGGAAAGGTAAACATTAATACCAGCCATTCCAAATGCTAAAACAGAATAAAATCTGGAGGAAAAACTATGCAGCCGATTCGACAAGGCGACGTGATTTTACTTTCTGTACCACAGAGTGAAGGAACAAAATTACCTCACCTGACTCTGGCAGAAGGCGAAGTAACGGGACACTCCCACCGCATTAGTGAGGGACAAGCTCAATTGTACGCAAAAGATGGCACCCTCTATTTACGAGTTCTATCAGAGACAGCTACCTTAACTCACGAAGAACACAAAGCGATTCAAATTCCCCAAGGCAGCTGGATGGTTCGGATTCAGCGAGAATATGAGCCTGAAGGATGGAGATATGTCGCCGACTAAAATAGCTGAACTAACGCCTGAACAAAAAGCTCTGATTCCCTCCATCATTGAAAAGTGGACGAGGGTATTACTCTCAACAGAGCCAATCGATCGCAAAAAAGCGGAAACAGCCGTGAAAGCGGCTTATGCGGCGATGGGCAAACCAGAGCCAATTATACGCTTTTGCAGTAGCCCAAATGCCGCTAGGTTGGCAATGTTTGAGCGACACTCACCCCGCCAAGTGGCGCAGCAACTAGGCACACCTCTACTGATGCCATTTTCAGCTCAACTGGGTGAACATCTACACAAGCAACTAGATGCAGAACTGTCGCAGCAACTACACTCACAAGTATCGAACCAACAGTTGCAGAGTCTGTTGCAACTGAGAGTCGCACTAATCTGGCAATCTGAAGAGCAGTTCTCAGAGCAACAACTAGAACTAATCGGGCAGCTGCGAGAGCAATGGCTTAGACAACAGTGGGAGCAACAGCAGGAGGAAATACGACAGCAACTCCTTCAAACACTAGGAGGGCAACTGCTAGTGCAAATGGGAGAATCTTTCTGGCAAAACATTGGGGAACCTCTGTGGCAGCAGTTGGCAAACCAGCCACTGATTCAATGGTGGGAACAACAACTCAATCAGCAACCGTTGTTTCAGATTGTGGATTTTTTGGGGTTTGCCTATTATGGTCTGTTACTTCCTGGTTTAGATGCTTCGACTATTGGGTGGATTGATTTTTGTATTTCTGTTTTAAATTGCGATCGCGATCCAAAACAATGGGAAGCCGTGGAGTCGCTACTGTCTGAATGTGGCAGTATTTTCCCGTTTGAAAAGACTTGTATTATTTGCGATCGCCCCACAAAACTCTCCTTTGACACCGAATACCGTCTCCACGCTGAAGGCGAACCAGCCATTCAGTTTGCAGATGGTTTCAGCCTGTACTACTATCACGGCGTTCCCTTGCCAGAAAAATATCGAGTTCATCCGCACCAATGGCAAGCTCAATGGCTTTTAGAAGAACACAACGCTGAACTTCGTCGAGTACTAATCCAGGGGATTGGCTATGGACGGATTTGTCAAGAACTGCAAGCAACTCAATTAGATCATTGGCAAGAATACACGCTCTTAAAAATCGATAATCAGGTCGATGTCGAGCCAATTTATTTGTTAAAAATGACCTGCCCCAGTACAGGATTTATTCATGCGATGCGAGTACCACCTTATATACACTCAGCCCGTGAGGCAATTCGCTGGATGAATTGGGGAACTGATCCAGAAGAATTTTCAGTGCAAACTTGAATTATGGACTTGTTTGATACTTTCCAATCCCCATTGAAAAACTACTCAAGCGGCTGTAGTGTGGTTGATTTTCTCAGCTTGGCGATTTGGTGTTACTCCCATCCAAATCTTGTCTGAATCAGGAAGTTGATCCAACTGCTCGTGCAACCAGTTTTCAAATAATTCATTGAGCAATCGTTGGCGCATGAATTCATTGAATTGTGCCGGAAGTAACTGTTCGAGACGCAAAATTACATGCCATTCCTCTAAAGCTCTAGGTTCCCAAAGTTGACCCGGTTGACTGATGCTGAGTAGCCGAGCCATATGTGGGTGAAGAGAGCCTAGGTCAACTGGGCCGATTAGTCCACCTGTTTGAGCCTCGCGGCCTTGAGAGTATCGATGAGCAACTTCACCAAAGGATTGCTCTTGTTCTTGAATGCGGAAATAAAGTTCTTGAGCAATACCTGGATCTTTGAGCCGAATTAAAGAATAAACCACTTGATCCAACTGGGCTTTGCGTTTGAGGTAATAGGATTCAAGTTTGTGCCCCCAAGTCACTTGTTTGAATTTTTCAACTCGGATGCGCCGCGTTGTCAAGTTTTCTAAGTGTGATTGGCTCATACCATAGCGCTCTAACCAAGCGAGTCTTTCACCCTCATTCGTCAGCTGGAAACGCTGATAAAAGTGTTGGCAAGCCTGAGCAGTTTCCTCTGGGGTGCAGCGAAAAGGAGCGATCGCCTGCTCAATAATATTCTCACGTAATAACTGCGGTAGCATCTGGTAGCTTGCTAGCACAGGGATGATGTTTTCAACAGTGATAGTTTGGTTCCCGGCTTGTAAAACTGTAGTCATCTGTGCTCCGAGTAGCTCTTCTAAAAACTTGAGTTCTATCGTCAAGAGGAAACTTGTTAACCTCTAATAACTTGTCAGGCTCAGGCTCAGGATTTATGCATAAATTTACTGTCTGCCGATTTTGCCCAAGACCATATCTTCGGAGCCAGCACTAGTCAAGGTCGTGGTACCAAACGTCGCTGTGCCACGGAAGAACCCAGCAAACAGATAGTTGCCGAAACGATCTGCTTCTGCTGCATAGCTGACATCGCTGAGAGAACCACCGCTGGGCGAGGCTAGCCACTGAGCGTTGCCGTTCCTGTCAAATAGGGTGATGAGAAAGTCCCGTGACTTATTCGTCACATTGCTAACAGTGGTTGACTTCCAGTAGGTGCCAACAACTAGCAAGTTGCCCCTCGGATCAAAATTGACTTCGGCACCTTCATCGTTATCTGAGCTGCCTGTGTGGTTGACCCATAGCAGTCCGCCATTAGCGTTGAGCTTAGCAACGTACACGTCAGTACCACCGTTAGAAGTGAGAGATTGACCTAGAAAGTTAATCGTGCCAGTGAAAGAACCAGCGATCGCAATTTTAGACCCCTTGGCGCTCACACCACGACCATAATCCTCACCCGCGCCACCAATCTGCTTTACCCATTTCCAAGCTCCAGTGGGGGCAAGCCGACCCAGCCACACATCCGTGCTACCATTTGATGTCATTTGAGTAGTACCCATAGTCTGGGTACCATCGAACTGACCAGTAATGAGGATATCGTTAGTTCCGTCCTCAGCCACTTCAACACCCCGGCCAAGATTCGTGCCACTACCAGCCACAGTCTGCACCCACTGAATATTGCCGTTGCGATCGTACTTGGCAACGAAGGCATCCAAGTTACCAGCACTCGTCTTGGAGATGGTTCCCCACGTAGCCGTACCCCGGAATGAACCAACAACGAGAACATGACCAGCAGCGTCTGCTATGCACTCACTGGGTATAACGCCGGGGGCTGCCTTAGCCCACAAAACCCTGCCAGCGAAATTGAGCTTGGTGACAAAGCTACTAGAATCGCTACCCACACTAGTCAGGGTATAGGAACCAAACTGCACACTCTGCTGAAACCTACCGCAGACGATCGTATTGTAGAAGTCATCCGTCGCCACATCGTATGCAATGTCATCTCCACTACTACCAAAGCGCCGCGCCCAGAGGAGACTACCGTTTTTGTTCCACTTCATTACGTTAACGTCACTACCACCAGCGCTTTGCAGTGTGGTTGAGGTACCGCTGAAGGTGGATGTATTCTTGAAGTTCCCCGCCGTGTATATGTTGCCAAGTCTATCTGTCTCGACTCCACGGATTACTTCATCGGAACCGGAACTACCACCACGCCTCGCCCAAGCGATCGATGGTGACTCCAACGTTGAGGCATTCTCGGTCAAAGTAACAGCGATAACAGCAACCGCCAACGTTTTAACCAGCAGCGACCAACGGCTAACTGACTTTACTGTGGAATGCGAGTTCATCGTAAGGAAGGTAATAATTCGATGTGAATTTTACGAGGATGCTGGTATTGGGTGGAATCTCTTGTTGAGGCGATCGCTTAATTTTTTGTCAAGTCCGCTGCTTTCTAGCTTGATTGTTGGATATTGAGTTAAAAACAGTTTTTGGAGGGGCAAGGGTATTATTGTGCCCTTATCTTGTGGTCTATACAACTGAGAACCGCTATAGAGCTGCCGAATCAGGAGAATCCTAAGACCAGAAAAACATAGGTATTGGGGGCATTTTGCCCCCTTATCTCCTCAGCAAGCAAGATGCTCACTTTACAGATTTACAAAAATCCAATTCTCGCTACCTAGACGAAGCGGAAGTCCCGACTAAAGCTCACGTTGGTCGAGTCTTGGATGACACCAACTACATCACTACCGTAGTAAATTACAGTGTCCTGAGCAGAAGTACCAACGCCATAGTTAGTATACTGAAGGGTGTACTGACTAGAACTGCCACGAGCTTGGATATAGTCAGCTGAATAATCCCAGTCATTAATCAGAGCATAGCCCTGGCCTTGATAGTAGACCCTACTTGAGTCACCAAGAACAAAAGTATCAGAGCCTGTTCCACCACTTAAGGTGTCATACTCCGCTTGGTTACGATAACCATAACTATTACCACCGTAACCATAGATGTAGTCGTTGCCAGCCCCGCCTGACACATAATCGTTGCCAGCCCCGCCCTTAAGAGTATCGCTGCCATCTCCACCATAGAGGTAGTCTTTACCAGAACCTCCGTCTATATAGTCGTTGCCGTCTCCCCCGTACAAATAGTCTCTGCCCTTACCCCCGTAAAGATAGTCGCTACCGCCGTATCCGTACAAAGTGTCGTTGCCGTTATCCCCGTACAGAGTATCGTTGTAACTGTAGTAACTATTTCCGGACAGATAATCGTTACCGCCATAACCCAAGGCATAGAGGCTGTCGTAACCGGTGTAATTGTAGGTATTGTTGTACGAGTTGCCGTAGTAGTAATAAGTCATTGTCAGTTGCTCCTAGATTTAAGTAGAGTCAGAAATTTAAAAGAATGCTTCCGAGAGTGACCATTGAACAGTTGGTTTCTACAGCGAAGATTCAATTTACTAACCTCTATTTACATGTCTGAGTCGGCGATAAAAGTTATGCAAGGAGTTGCCCAGACGTTACAAACGTTTACATAAATCCCTGGACACTGCACTGTGACGTACTAACCCTCCCGTACTTGTGGTGAAAAACTGTATTTTTGGTAATGGGTAATGGGTAATGGGTAATGGGTAATGGGTATATAGAGAGGTTCTGCGTAAGTCTCGATCGCGTAATCTCCCTCATCCCACCAAAGAGAGGTTGCACGAATGTATACAACAATTAGGGTATGAAATAACAAGGAGAAAGCACTTTATGAATGATGGACTGGGAGAACGGCTGCGTCAGTTGATTACAGAAGCTTGTAGTCATCGGCCAGGAAGTGCTGAGCGTCAGAAAAACTTAACCAAGATTATTCGGTTAATTACCCACAAGCTTTGGAGAGAGAATACGCCTTATTATCAAGACGCCTTGCAACAGACTTGGGTGTATTTCTGCCAAAATATCTGCGAAGGAAAAACGGGTGAACCCTACAATCCCTCTCGTGGTAGCGTTATCACTTGGCTGAATTTTTACCTAAAGCGCCGTCTCCAAGATTTCTACATCGATCACCAAAAGCAGAAAATCAAAATAGTTTCCAATCAGCCTGGGGGTTCTGTGTCGGGTGAGACCAATGACATCGCTGACCCCATTGATAATATTGCAGACGAGCCTGATGCTCCCTTACTGCTTGAAGAGGTCAAAAGATGGGTGGAAACCGATCCAACTGGAGAATTAAGCAGCACACACATCAACAAGTATCCAGAAGTGACTTGCCAAGTTTTAATCCTGCGGCGCTTACCCCCGGAAACCAGCTGGAAAGAGCTAGCAGCAGAATTTAACCTTTCAATTTCAACATTAAGTAGCTTTTATCAGCGACAGTGTCTGCCCCGATTGCGTAAATTTGGCGAATCGGAGGGATATCTATAATAGAGAACCTAAAAAAGGACTCTCCAAGCACACCAGATCCCAAGTTCAGCCGGGAACTCACCCAAATGTAGGAATGATGCTATGACTTACAACACTAATGATATAGAAGAATTTGCCTTGTCGCTGCCGATTACCCAAACAGCACGCCAAACAGCACAGCAGTTTGCTAGCGAACAGCCCACTCCTCAAAAGGCAGAACAAGTCCGCTCAAATACCCTAGCGGTGTGCGCGGTAAACGACTACTTACAACAAATTTTGGGTATTCCAACCGATTTATCTAAAAGCGATAGCTGGAACCCCGTAGTGCGTCTATGCGCTGACGTTGCTGATTTGGAAGTGATAGGAGTAGGTCGCTTAGAATGTCGTTCTTTAAAAAGCTATCAGCAAACTTGTCACATTCCGCCAGAAGTTTGGTCAGATCGGATTGGCTATGTAGTCGTTCAGATTGATGAATCTTCCCAGGAAGCAATTGTGTTGGGATTTGCCCAAACAGCAACTACAGAGGAGTTATCGGTTAGTCAACTACAACCGATTGATGATTTGATTGATTGCTTACATCCACAGGCACAACCTGTAGCGCCTGTAGCTGCTGCAACCTCTGCGGCCAGAGAAAATAGACGAGTCAACTTAAGTCAATGGTTCACCGATGTTTTTGAGACGGGTTGGCAAACGGTTGAAGCGTTGTTGAACCCAGCAGAACTTGATTTAGCTTTCCAGTTTAGAAGCGCCGATAGTGCTGTCATGGTTGACTCTCAACAGGCGGATAGTAATCATAGACGCGGGAAATTGATTGACTTGGGGATACAACTAGGCGATCGCCCGGTTGCTCTAATTGTTGAACTGACACCGGAAGATAGGAAGAGGCATATTCTCCTACAAGTACATCCTACGGGCAATCAAATTTATCTGCCCCCACTACTCCAGCTCACCGTCCTTGATGAATCTGGATTAGTCTTCCTGGAAGCCCAAGCCAGAAGTGCAGATAATTACATTCAATTGCAGTTCCGTGGTTTACCTGGTGAACAATTTAGCGTCAGAGTTACTCTCGGTGATGCCAGCATCGTGGAAGATTTTGTGGTTTGACCTAACATCAACGCTCAATGAATGCTTTACTCTGGTTGCAGTTAAAAGCCTTATATCTTGGCGATCAACGCGGTTTTAATCGGGCGGAACAACCTAAATGAATCCCTCCGATTCATCTAGGAGAGTAGGTCAAGTGCTTAGTTTACTGCTAGTCGTTCGTGCGGCTTCGCTTAGAGCGAAGCTACTGAGTTAGTGTTTGTATTCTCTCAAGGGTAGCTATCTCCGTTAGTGTTGTGAATTGTTAACGAAACAAAGCTTTGTAGGATGTATTAGTACCCTCAAGTGCCAGTCCAGTTAGAAGTTGACAAATTAACCCTTATGTGGGACTACGAAAAATTAAGGATTTTTGACTCTCCAGCTGCCCTGGCTCCCCTTGTAATCGGAAATCAAAGGTATATTAAGTTCTGGTGATTTCCAATTGTATATCCTAGAGCTAAAACTACTAGGTTTGACAGTGATTTGCATAAGCTAAAGATGATGGGATATAGAACGCAACAAAAATGAGGTGCGAATCATCTTGAGGTAAGTGCAAAGCCATTAACTTGATCTGGAGAAGCTGTTGTGGGTAAATTAGTTGTCCTTAAGCTAGGGGATGGTAGCTTTGATCAGGGGTTTCCTGTCACGTTACAGATTGGAGAGGAGGGCAGGTGCCCTTGTGTGGAAATCACAGGTAGATTACCATCTATCCCAGAAATTGCTCAGTGTTATAGCGGTTGGGCAAAGACTTATCGCCACTTAGGATTGCGATCGCGTTTAGAAGCCTCAAAGGCACAATTAACAAATGTTTCTAAAATTGAGTCTTGCTGCCACGCCGCCCAACTCTTACGAGAACGCCTCAATGCTTGGCTTGCCTCTGAGCCATTTCGTCCCCTCAGGGAGAGATTATTAGAACAATTAATGCCCGGTGAAGAAATACGTATAATTGTTCAAACCGAAAATATTGGGTTGCGGCGACTGCCCTGGCATTTGTGGGATTTGTGCGATCGCTATCCCAAAGCAGAAATTGCCTTAAGTGCGCCCGTTTATGAACTGGTAGAACAAATATCACCTCCCCATACTAAGGTCAGAATCTTAGCAATCCTGGGTAATAGTACAGGAATCAATACCCAAGCCGATCGCTTATTGCTCGAAGGGTTACAGGATGCTGAAGTTAGCTTTCTTGTAGAACCACAACGCCAAGAGCTAACTGAAGAAATTTGGAAACAAGGCTGGGATATTCTCTTTTTTGCGGGCCATAGTTCCAGCCAAGAGAATGGTGAAACGGGTCGGATTTACCTCAATCAAACGGATAGCTTAACCATAGAACAGCTCAGGTTTGCTTTGAGAAAAGCGGTTGAACGTGGCTTAAAAATCGCAATTTTTAATTCTTGTGATGGACTGGGATTGGCGCGAAATTTAGAAGATTTACAGATTCCGCAAATTATTGTCATGCGAGAACCTGTTCCCGATCGCGTTTGTCAAGAATTTTTAAAGTACTTTTTAGCAGCCTTTGCTCGGGGTGAGTCCTTCTATCTAGCGGTGCGGGAGGCGAGGGAACGATTGGAAGGCTTGGAAGATGATTTTCCTTGTGCTACTTGGTTACCGATGATTTGCCAGAATCTCGCCGTCGTACCACCGACTTGGAAAGCATTAGGCGGAGGTATTGCGAACGACACTGCTGGAGATACTAAGGGCAATTACATACCACCTGTGATAGTAGATCCTCTGCCACCAGCACCGCCAAAGCCGCCTAAGGACATCTGGAAAGGTAGACGTGGCTTGGCGAAAGTGTTGTGTATAAGTTTGGGCATAACATGCTTGGTGATGGGAGTGCGGCATCTAGGGAAACTTCAACCCTTGGAGTTGAAGGCGTTCGATTTTATGATGCAAAAAAGACCCGCTGAACCTCCAGATTCGCGTCTTTTAGTAGTCACTATCACGGAAGAGGATATACAGGCTCAAAAACAAGACTTAAGGCCTGGAACATCTCTATCAGATCGATCGCTGTCACGTTTGTTGGAGAAACTAGAGTCGTATCAACCCAGAGCAATTGGTTTAGATATCTATCGGGATTTCCCTGTAGCCCCAGGCTATGAGGATTTGGCAAAGCGGATGCAACACAGCGATCGCTTTTTTTCGGTATGCAAAGTCAGTACGGAAATTAATGACCACGGCATTTCACCTCCTCCAGAAGTCTCGCTCGAACATCAGGGCTTCAGTGATGTGGCGATCGACCCAGATAAGGTACTTCGTCGTCATCTACTGTACATGACTCCAGGCCCTGCCTCTCCATGTCTGGCTCGCTACGCCCTCAGCACTCAGTTAGCATTTCGCTACCTAGCCACAGAAAAGAAGAAGATTGTTCCTCAAATTACGAGTGATGGATACATCCAGCTTGGCACTACCATCTTTAAACGCTTGCAAGCCCGTACAGGGGGTTATCAAAACATCGATGCTTGGGGTCACCAAGTGATGCTCAATTATCGCTCCCATAACTCTATTGAGGATTTTGTCCCGCAAATCACTCTGACTCAAGCCCTCAACAGTCCGCTAGATCCTGAAGCTGTGAAAGACAAGATTATTCTAATTGGCGTTACCGCACCTAGCCGGAAAGACTATTTTTTTACACCCTATAGTACCAAGCAGCAAATTCCAGGAGTATTGGCTCAAGCCCAGATGGTCAGTCAGATTCTTAGCACCGTTTTAAATGGTAGACCACTTTTTTGGGTTTGGCCTGGATGGGGTGAAGCGCTGTGGATCTGGGGATGGTCGCTGGTAGGAGGTCTAATTTTCTGGCGTTTTCAACTATTGTTACGCTTGGGTCTAGTAGTTGGAACCTTATTTATTTTATACAGTCTTTGTTTTGGTCTTTTAATACAGGGAGGTTGGGTACCGCTCATGCCATCAGCGCTGGCTTTAATATTGACTGGTGGTAGTGTTGTTACCGATAAGACATTCCAAACCTATCGCAAGCCAAAGCCAAAGCCTCCAATTTTTGAACCTCAGTCAAATCAATATTTACAACCTTGAACCCAAAAATTCATCCTATGCCCAAGTTATTGATTTTGCAGAGCTTTAGACATTAGATTTGTATGCCCTGCATCAGTAGCCGTCTAGATTGAGCCTCAAATCATGACTTACATCAAGTTACCCCAACTGCACAAAATACTAGCGATCGCTTTGGCACTAGTAGGAGCGTATGGCACTATCCCCGTAGCACATAGCGACTCATCAATATCAGAACAATCTGCCATACCAGAAGTCTCAACGACGACGCGTGCTCATCTTCCGGTATCAAAGCTTTCACTACCAGATCAAGCCATAGCCCAATCGCTGCTCAACAAAAATACTTTGGTGCCGCAACCCAAACGCGGGTTAGCCGAATCAGTAAGCCAGAACCTCAAACAGTCTGAGGAGGGTGCACCCGGTTCTGGATCGCGACGAGGAGCGGGAACCCATGCCGAGCAACGACCAAGAACGGGAACGTTCCGAAACACACCCTCAGACCAAGGTGCGCCAGCTCCTCCAGGGCGGCCAGGAGCGGGAAGCCGTGGGGGTCGTTGTCCACAAGTTAACAAGATACTTACCCCCTTGGTGCCAGTCACGGCGAAAACTCTAAGGTCTCGTCAAGCCTCAACTACAGAGAATCCTGGCTCAGAATCTAATATAGGTTTAACTGTCGCTAAGCATCCAATCTTCTGGTTTTATATTCCGTTTCCGCTTACAGCCGAACGCCCTGTTGAATTTGTGCTGGAAGATGATCAAGGCAAGGAGTTCTACCAGACTACGCTTACTAAGCCGGGAATTTCATCTGGTGTTGTAGGTTTGAAGCTTCCCCCCACAGCACCACCACTTGAGGTTAACAAAACATATCGTTGGTACTTCTATGTGTATTGCACACCAGAGCGCACAGATGAGCCTGCGTTTGCTGAAGGATCGGTGAAACGGGTTCCCATTAACTCGACACTCACTCGTCAGTTAGAACAAGCCAAACCACAACAGAGATTTGAGCTTTATGCCAAAGCTAGTCTCTGGCATGAGGCTGTGACTTCTCTAGGTGAACTGCGTCTCCAGAATCCAGATGATGTCACACTCAAGAATGAGTGGACTACTTTGTTAGAGGCGATGAACTTGGACGCGATCGCTAAAGAACCGATTTCCTCTATGCTTACCCCTGAATCATGAGTCTCTTTTGAAACATGAGGGGGAGAGGAGGAGGTTCGCCGCCACCGAAAATGATGCATAGCCTTTCTTCCCCCTACTCCCTACTCCCTACTCCCTATTTTCCTAGGAGATCTCAGTTGAACTACCAAGGATTGCCAATCATCGTGAAAGCACTCCAGAAGTAGGGATGAGTTAAGGTTTTGTCCCCCAAAGCTACCAACTCTGGCGGTAAAGGGAAACTGCCACGACTGGTGAACAACTTTCCCGCTTCCAATCGCACTTCACCTCTAAGCATGGCTAATTGCGATCGCCGCAGCGCTTCAGCTTTAATCGGCGCTTGTTTCAATTGCTGGTAAAACTTGGTCATTAATCCGAGTGTACCTTCATCACTGACATACCGGAGGCTCCCTAAAGCTGACTTCACCCCTGATAACGCCGCTAACCCTGTAAATCCTAACTCGGCCTCGGTATCTCCAACCGCCGTGCGGCAGGCACTCAAAACGAGTAGTTCTACAGGTGGGTTATTCCAACCGAGTTGACGCATTTGGTCTAGTCGCAGTTTATCGTTGCTCCATAACTGAATGTAGGAGTTTTCCGGCTTTCCCGGTTGAAATTCGGCATGAGTGGCCAGATGGATGATGCCAAATGGGGTTTGAGTGCGAGCTGATTGTAGATTGTTCAGGGTAAAGCCCTCATTCAGGAAAGATTGTCCTTTCCACAATTGCTCAGAGATTAACGATAACTCGACAGAGGCGGCAGGTAAGGGGGTGAGTTCGGTGAATTTACTCGCTCCCATGGCTAGAACTTGGGTGTTCCTGACATTGACGTAACGAGTATCAGTCAGCGAGATACTGGGCATTAAGCCGACGCTAAAGCGTTCGATGATAAATCCTTGCTGATCATGTAGTGCTGCTAAGGGGACGGAACGCAAACCCTCATCCATGATGAACACCAGATTGTTGATGCGTTGAGCCTGTAAATCGGCTTCTAAGGGAGCTACCAGCCATTGATACATTTGTTGGGCTGGTGCTAAGTAGCGGGTATTTCGCCGTCTTGCCGACTCAGCAATATCTGCCCGCAATTTTCTAACTAATTCGAGTACTTTTTTTCGGGTTGCGCCCTCAACTCGCCGTTGAATGGGTTTGCCGGAGGTGGTGACGAGGACTAATTCGAGTTGGTCATTGTCAGAAGGGGGATTGGGTTGGGAAGAAGCGGGTTGGGGGGTTTTACCTAAGCCGAGAGAGTTGAATTCCCAGAGGGTTTCAGATGGTTTTGGAGATTTGTCAGGTTGGGATTTGGGGTTGGCGGTTGGGGTTTGGGAAGGGAGGGTGGTGGGGACAAAGAAGGCATAGATCAGGGCGGGTTTGATGCCTGTAGATTGTTCAATCTGCTGGAGTTGGAACTGTGCTTCGGCAAGGGTAGCAGTGGAGGTGTTGGTACTATTGCTCACGCCGAGACTATCGCCCAAATAGTTTTGATAGGCACTGGTAAAGGTTTTCTCTAGTTGAGCAACAATCGGGTCAACTGTTACAGCAGAAATTCCTCCAAGGGTTTGAGGTGTGGAGGGTTGTTTTGAAGGGGGGTTGAAATCAGTAGGATCGAAGGGGGAACTTGGAGGAGAAGGTGGTGGTGACGGTGGCGGTGGTGGCGGTGGTGCGTCAACGCTGACAATTTGAATGTTGCCCAAGGTGTAGGTGTAGAGAAAGGATTGTACGGGCGCGATCGCTTCATCTCCACTAGTAATCGCACCTGCTGTACCGTTGATAGCTGCATTGCCGACATCGAAGGGTGTAATTCCCCCTCCCCCGTGTCGGATAGTAATATCACCACCACTGTTACCGCCTGCTGTAGAGATGCTGCTGACAATACCGTTTTGATCCGTGAACGTGTTGGTGGCGCGGAAAAAGCGAGTCGTAGTGATGTCTACTGTACCGCCTTGTGTGCCGCCTTGGGCATCGATGAAGCCAACTTGAATGTCGAGCAAAGGATCTAGAAAGACGTTTCCGCCTTTACCGTTGAGGGAACGGGTGCGAATATTGCCAGTGTTAATGGATGTAATCGCATTGATGGTGACATTTCCTGCTGATTGTGAGCTTGTTGTTGTGATGTCGCCTGTGGTGATGCGATCGCTTTTTAGAGTAATATCTCCTCCGTCTGTAATAATGTTATTGGCGAAAATGTTCTGTCCTGCGGTTAACTCCACTTGACGATTACTTGTAATCGGAGCATCTGTGATGTCGATGGTTGCACCTGCATCCAACGTGACACGATTTGCCAGAATCACCCCCCCATCGATGCCGTCATCAGCGAGTAAGTCTAAGTCAATGGTGAGGTTTGTTCCAGCCTTAAAGGTGAAGTCCCCGGCGAAGATTGAATTTACCTTATACGTTGGATGTTGCGTATCTTCACCAATAAAGTTGATACTGCCAGTAGCTTCAACCAAAACATTCCCAGGTCGTATTGAAGAACCAGCATTAATAGATTGACCTGTTCCTGGTGTAGAGCCACTTCTAAGTTCAACATCTCCACCTGATTTTATTGTGATATCTCCAGCTTCCCCTGATGCTGTAGCATTGGAGAGTGTAATGAGCCGCCCGTCTACGGCTAAATTCCTACCAGAAGATAGGGTTATTTTACCGCCGTTCCCCGATCGATCTGTTGGTTGTCCAAAAGGAACTACTTGTGAACGAGTATCAATTTGTCCATTAATAGTGAGATTTCCACCAGCATCAACGGTAATGTCTCCTCCATTTTGGGTAGAGCCAGTGGCTGGCGGTGGATTACTACCGAGAAAAACAATAGACTGGGCTTGAAGCGTATCTGTATTAATATCACCCAATGCCTTGAGTGTAATATTTCCTCCATTTCCTGCATCACCAACACCGTTAACATATGAATTAGCTAATAAAGCTCCTGTTGTGATGTTGCCCCCAGCAGAAAGAGCGATCGCTCCCCCGTTACCAGTCGAAGAATTCGTGTCAAGTATGCCTGCTTGGGTATTAATATTGCCTGTGGTAATGTCTTGGTTAGCTAGTAGAGTAATGGCACCTGCATTGCCAGCAGTTGTGGGAGCTGTAGTGATATCCCTCGTTGTTATACTCGCACCTGAAATCGTAACGTTCCCTCCTGGAACGGTGAAGTTTTGTAAGTTAACTGTGTTGCTAGCATCAATGCTCACCCCGTCAGCATTGACAGAAATTGGTAAGTCGGCTGTAACATCCGCCGCCGTAATAATAAGTAAAGTTTGTAGGCTAGAAGGTACATCGAAGTTAATTGATCGTTGTATCTGAACAGTTCCGCCAACTGCATCGAGATCTACTCGTCGGTTGGTGAATGTCAGGGGAGTCCCACCGGGAGCTACTGTAATGTCTGTAGGGGAGAAAGTCGGATTCCTACTGCCAATGACAAGGACGAAGTTACCAGTAGGCGATGTTAATGCAGCTAAATCGGTTTCAGTCAGGTCGAGTGTATTAGGTCCAGTATCAGTTGCTCCACCCACAACAATATTCTGACCGGGATTGGATTGAAGCGTGAGGGCTGAGCCACGAATTGTAATAGCTGCTAACAAATTTATCTCATTGGCTCGCACACTAAGACCCTCAATGTCCAGTGCCCTATTAATTACCACAGAGCCACCTGTGGCTAAACTGAAACCCCTCCGTTGAAGAGGGGTATCTCCAGGAACAATTGTGATGCCACCCGTTCCTAGGCTGGTAAGTAATCCTGCGCTTATGATCAGGAAGTCACCTTCGTTAGGATTCAGTGCAGCAAGGTCAGTTTCTGTCAGGTCGAGCGTTTGTACTCCACTGTCCGCCGTGCCGCCAATTGCGATCGCTGTATCAGGATTTCTGGGAGACAAAACCATCTGTTCCAGTGGAAAATCCACGATCCCGTTTGTTCCTAAACTGACTGAACCGGGCCCTCCCAACAGGTCAATCTCATCGCCTTCCAAGACCAAATTATTGCCCGTGTTAGGGGCGTTGTTAATGCGGACTCCACCAAGCCTCAAACTTGCCCCTGTAATCTGCAATCGCTCACCCTGCGTGCTAATAGTATCGTTGGGATCTATCATCTCAAACGTCCCAGTGCCATTGCGATCAGAATCTGCGGTGAAGATGAAATTCGACCCAGCAACCCCTGGCAGACTCAGGTTGTTGTCTGCTAAATCTTCCAGGGTAATATTATTAGTAGCTTCCAGACGCACAATTGCATTAGCAGCAAGACCTTCTAATGCAGTTTCAGAAATCGAGAAAGTTGCACCTGGCTCTCCAGCTAGAATCTGTCCATCTGCTAATTCCCCATCATTTGCTCCACCACTTCCATTCACAATTTGAATGTTGACAGGATCGAGCAGCAATGTTCCAACTGTCCCGTTAGAGGCACTCAAATCAGTAGTACCCCTAAAAATCAGGTTCTCTTTACCGGAAACCTCAACAAACCCACCATTGCCTGCATTTTGCCCACCACGAGCACTAATCCCGCCATAAAAGCCGGTTGTCTCATCTGCCCAAACGATAACTCTGCCACCATTACCCGCTTGTAGCGCATCAGCATTAATCAGAGAATCACCGCTAACATAAGTGCGCGAAGCATTGGGCACATGATTACCCTGTCCTTGATAATCACCGCCAATGCGAACCGTCCCACCACCATTAATACCAGAGGCGTTGATGTTAGCACTGACCAAACCAACCTTATCGCCCAAAACATTCACATTGCCGCCAGTTTCCCCGGATACGTCGAGACTACCAGAAGCAATGGCAGTTCCTGCCTCAGTGGGAATCGCCATCCCAGAACCCGTCAGCTTCACCACCCCATTTTCCACCACCAATCCCGTCGCACTTCCCCCACCTGTGCCTGTCAACAACTGAGGCAGAGATAACACCGAGAAATTTGGGGGTAGGGGCGAACGGCCGTTCACCCCTACATCAACCTCCGCCAGCGGTTGCACCTCCAGAGACAGCAGCATTCCCTCCTGAGATATCCGCACCACCTTCTCACCCGGAACTGCCGCCACCGTCATCTGCCCCCCAGGTGCCGACAACTGCCCCGTATTCACCACGGTTCTACCCAGTAACGTCAAACTCTCCCCTGAACCCACTGCCAAATTCCCAGCATTCACAACTACCCCGGGTTGAGAGGTATTGAAAACAAAAGCGCTGGGGTTTCCCACCAGCGCCGCGTAATCATTCAAACCAAAGGCATTAAATCCACCCGAATGAAAGCCAATGCCAGTCGCGGTAGTCGCCGTAAACGAAGCAGGTACATTCAAACTCGCATTCTGACCAAACACAATTCCCGCAGGATTCATTAAAAATAAGTGGGAATTGCCGCCAGTAACTTGAATTAGACCATTAATAATCGAGGCGTCACCGCCGACAACCCGCCCTAGAATATTGCGAACCTGAGGATTAGAAATAAAATTAGCAATCTGCCCAGAATCGAGTCCAAATTGCTGAAAACTGTGGAAGAGATTTGCTCCATCACTAGAACGGGAACCCCCATTGATATCAAAGCGATTCCCATTGGTAATAACATTTGTACCCGTACCATCAGTCGCTGCTGTAATCGGTTGAGCCAATGCAGAGGCAGACGAGAACACCCCCATCAACGAAGCAGCAGAAAACCACAAGCTTAAAAGCAGCCGAGGAGATTTCATCGGTAGATATCACAGTTTTTTCAAGAATTTATTGAAAAGTGCTTTATTTCAGCTAATGGATAGCTACTAAAACTCTAATAATTCGACATTTTCTGGACAAGCTTATCCCAACTCTCAAGCCAGCTTGAACTAAATTGAGAGTTTCTTCTTAAATCCAAGAATATTCTTATGTGTCAGCCTTCCCCGACAGAGCACCAAAATTATTTTCGAGCTATCTAGAGCTACTAGAAAACTTCCTGTTAATTATGTATTAGTTTAATAGGTTAGCCTAATTTTGAACTTTAATTTTATAAAATTCTTGTTAAGAAACTTATGTCTCTATGCCTCTTAGCTTTGTAGATTGATTGGTACATCCACAATCAAAGGCTGTCTGAAAAGTCGCTATTGCTATGTCTATGCACCTTCCTCTTTGATGGGGCGACCTCGCTTTTTCAGTTTGATTCTGAATTGGTCAGCGATCGCGGCTCTAAATTCTTGGCTTTCTTCTGGTGTGACTCGCCTTGCTCTTTCAAACGGAAACTCAGATTCCTGACTCATATTGCTGGCACTCCCTTTTTGTAGCCTTCCTGGCATTGCTATCTCCTGGTGGTAATGGATTCTCCACAGTAGTTCACTCAAAGGAACCTTGGCACTGCAATGCTTGTTGCAGCATAACTTGATAGTGCTTTTCGGTAATGGTATAAGCCCCAAAGCGCTCTAAGTGAGGGTTGGTCATCTGGGCATCAAAGAGGATAAATTTACGCGATCGCAGATGCTCAACCAACTTTACCATTGCGACTTTTGAGCCTTCAGGAATACGGTAGAACATTGATTCGCCAATAAACGCTCCGCCAATGACTATTCCTAAAATTCCTCCGGCTAATTGGTTGCCTTGCCAGGTTTCAAAACTATAAGCCCAACCGGCTTTATAAAGTGCCCAATAAATTTCTTGAAGTTCGGGAGAAATCCAGGTTGTTTCGCGGTTCGCACAACCAGCAATCACACTTTTAAAGTCTTGGTTGATAGCGGTACTAAAACGCTCCTGATTTAGTACACGACGTAGCGATTTTGGATACCGAAAACGGTCATCTAGTGGAATTATCGTTCGCTGACGGCTAGAATACCAGCCTAATGAGCCAGTTTCATCAGCCATCAAGAAGTAGCCTTGGGCATACCCCTGGACTAGGAAAGGAATGTCAAGTGCCATGAAGAGAGCTTAATTTGATCAATAGACCTATTTTGAAAGTTGGGAGTTGGGAGTCGGGAGTCGGGAGTCGAAGACAGTGACTTTCAAGATAGATTTAATCTCTCATCCATGTCGATTGGGACGAGTTTTCTCGACGGCTGTGGATAAAATGATTTCAAGAGCACTGTATGTTCCCTTGTCTAATGCCTGAACCTATCCCACCAATTACACTCCCACCTGCTGAGAATCCCCAGCAGGAAGGTGAATGGTTGCGAGACGCTCTTGCCAAGTGGCTTGATCGAGAGTTTATTCCAGAGCCTGTTAATCAGCAGATTGCCCAAAGGGCATCTCAAATTTTTGTTCGCCAGCGAATGGAAGGCGAGAATGATCTCGGTTCGCTGGTGATTGCCATTGTGACTGAGATGCAGGCGTTTGACTTTCGAGAAAGTTTTTACAGCGAATTTGCGATCGCTAATGCTGTCAGTGACTTACTGTTGCAGAGTCTAGGTATTGACCGTTGCTGTGGACAATAAGGGTTGAAGGTTGAAGGTTTAAATTTTAGACAGGTCTTTTAATTTGCAATCTGTCAACCTGTCATTGGGAAGGATGACGAGCGTTGCTACCGCTGCCCTATCATCCCTCATCCCTCATCCCTCATCCCTCATCCCTCATCCCTCATCCTTTCTTTGTCTAACCTATCAATCTACCAGCTAGATTTGACCACTCCTGGCAGCAAACCTTGGTGCGCCCATTCCCGCAGCACGTTGCGAGATAAACCAAAATCCCGGTAGTAACCCCGAGGACGCCCTGTTACCCAACAACGGTTCCGCACGCGGTTCCGTGCACTGTTACGAGGCAATTGTTGCAGTTTCCGGTGAGCTTCTAATTTCTCGCGTTGAGTAGCAGCATTTTCAAACTCTTCCTTCAAAGCTTCTCGCTTTGCTGCATACTTCTCTACAAGCTTTTGGCGCTTTTTCTCGCGCTCAATCATGCTTTTCTTAGCCATGAATCGTTCAAGTTTTCCTGAATAAGGCACTATTTCCTATAGTATCCGATCGCCTCACATAGAAGCAGGAACAGATACATCAGATTTCACCAACCCTGTCTCGACAGCTGTTACACCAGAAATATCAGCACTAGGGCATAAATCGGCAAGAACACAAGCACCGCACTGTGGTTTTCGTGCCTGACAAATCTCTCGACCATAATAAACCAGACGAATTGACCAATTCTCCCACTCAGGTTGAGGCAAAAGCCGCATTAAATCTCGCTCGATGCGAATGGGTTCCGTATGTTCTGTTAAGCCTAGCCGCAAGCTGAGGCGCTTGACGTGAGTGTCCACTGTGACGCCTTCGTGGATATCATAAGCATGGGCAAGAACCACATTTGCTGTCTTGCGGGCAACTCCTGGTAACTTTACAAGTTCTTCCATGCGTCTTGGCACCTCACCACCAAACTCGGCCATAATCATGCGGCAGGCACCGAGAATATTTTTGGCTTTGTTGCGATAGAAGCCAGTAGAACGTATTAAGGTTTCTATTTCTTCCACATTGGCTAGTGCTAGGGCAGCAGCATCGGGAAATCGGCGAAACAGCTCTGGTGTTACCTGATTTACCCGTTCATCTGTGCATTGAGCTGATAGAATTGTCGCCACCAACAACTGTACCGGTGTTTGGTAATTCAAGGTACAGGGGGCTTCTGGATAACGTCGCTTGAGGCGAATCAGAATCTCTAGCGCTCTCTGCTGCTTAGCCGACCATTTACGAGTAATGCTCATCAAAAGTCATTGGTTAAAGAGTTGAAGGTTTAGAAGAAGAGTTGAAGGAGGAAAGATTGAATGTTAAAAATTCCAACCTTCTAACCTGTAACCCTTCGTAGACGACCTTTCAGCTAATGTGAATTTCAAGTGTATATTGTCGTGAAAACCGCCTTTGAGTTAACTGTTGAGGAGGCACTCGTTTACACTCAACAGTTAACCGTCAACCGTCAACCGTCAACAAAAAACGAGTAACTCAAGTATGCTTTGCCTAAATGAACAGCCGCTGATTATTGGAATAAGTTTTGTACCCAACTCGTAGGAATCAAATTAGCTGTATCTCGAACAATCAAGAAAATACCTAAACCTAGAAGCAGCACCAGTCCAGTTTGCATAACATTTTGCTGGACTTCAGTAGGTAAGGGCTTACCTCGAACCCCTTCAATCAGCAAAAATATCAACTGACCACCATCCAACGCTGGTAAGGGCAAGATGTTAATAATTGCCAAGTTGATGCTAATTATGGCGGCAAATTGAAGCAGACTTAGAGGGTCTGAACTAGCAATTTTTGCCCCAATATCCACAATTCCTACTGGCCCTGTAACTTGGCTAGCGGTTGCTTGAAAATTGCGAATTAGCTGCCCAAAGCCTTGAAGGGTTGCAACAGTAAGATTTTGATATTGTGCGGCAGCGCTGCTGAAAGCTTCAAGAAGATTATGAGTATGTTTCCGTATCACCTGACCATTAGGAGCAAGCTGTACACCAATTTTGCCTTTACCGTCTTGCCCTTTTTCCGGCTTTACCTTAATAGAAAGCGTTTGTTGGTCTCGCTGAATCTTTAGTTCTAGAGGTTTGTTTGGAGATTGTTGAATTTTTTGCATTAAGGAAGTAATGGCTTCCTGGTTCGCTCCTAAAGCTTGACCATCTACGGCTAAGATAATATCTCCAGATTTTATGCCTGCCTCTTTGGCTACTGAACTGCTTTCTGAGGCAACTTGAGGAACTATAACACCCGGCAGGTAGTTAAAGCCTTGTGGGGTACCTACTATCCCAACTTGGGTAACCAGAAGGAAGTAAGCAAACACTAAGTTGGCGATGACACCAGCACTGATGACAATTGCCCGATCTAAAATTGGTCGATTGCGGAGCAAATTTGGGTCATTTGGAGGAATATCACTATCTGGGTCATCATCGGGAAAACCAACGAAACCGCCTAGTGGAATAGCACGGATAGCATACTCAGTTTCTGGTCCCTGGTACTTCCAAAGAATCGGGCCAAAGCCAAGGGAAAAGCGATTGGCGTAGATTCCTTGAAGACGAGCGGCCAGGAAATGACCTAGCTCATGTACTACAATCAAAACCGCCAAGACTGCGATCGCAGCCATTGCTGCCAAAATTGACATAAGAAGTATTTAATGTAACGATAATCTACATTTTTTTTATTGTACGGTCTGACACCAGATAGCGGCTTGCCTCCCAGGTACTACAATACCTCTCGCCTCAGATAAGGTTGTAGAACTTCTGGTATTCTGACAGTGCCATCGGGTTGCTGATAATTTTCCAAAATTGCCGACATTGTGCGACCTACCGCTAATCCAGAGCCATTGAGGGTATGGACAAATTGAGTGCCTTTTTTACCCGCCTCTTTGAAGCGAATGCTGCCCCGCCGTGCCTGAAAATCACCACAATTCGAGCAACTGGAAATTTCGCGGTACTTTCCAGAAGAAGGTAGCCAAACTTCTAAATCGTAGGTTTTGGTAGCAGAGAAGCCTAAATCGCCAGTACACAGCGCCAGAACCCGATGAGGCAGTTTTAAGGCTTCCAAGATTGCTGCCGCATTCTGAACCAGTTTTTCAAGTTCTTCTTCTGAGGTATTGGGATGGACAATTTTTACTAGCTCAACTTTATTAAACTGGTGCAGTCGAATTAGTCCTCGCGTATCTCGCCCGTAGCTACCAGCTTCACGGCGAAAGCAGGGCGTATAGGCACAATGGTAGATGGGCAACTGGGATGCTTCTAGGACTTCATCTCGGTAGAGATTGGTTAATGGTACTTCGGCAGTGGGAGCAAGCCACAAATCATCGGTGTCGCATTTGAAGCTTTCCTCAGCAAATTTTGGTAGCTGACCTGTTGCTGTGAGAGACTGGCTATTGATAAGTATTGGTGGCATCGTTTCCACATAACCAGCTGCTATTTGTTGGTCGAGCATGAAGTTAATTAATGCTCGTTCTAACGCTGCGCCAGCACCCATCAAGGTGACAAATCGGCTTTGAGCGACTTTTACCGCACGCTCAAAGTTGAGAATGCCCAGCTTTTCGCCAATTTCCCAATGGGGGAGAATGTTGTCATTTTGGGGGAGATATTCGTCACCCCAGCGACGCACCTCTACATTTTCTTCTTCATTTTTGCCGATAGGTGTTGAAGCGCTGGGTAAGTTAGGCAGTGTTAACAGGAGGGTTTCTAATTCGGTTTTCAGGTCTTTTTCCTGCGGTTCCAGTTCGCTGAGAGTGACTTTAACTTGATTACCTTCTTCTCGCAGTGCTTGAATTTCTGGTGCGTCAGGAGAGATACCTTCTCTGATTTTTTGACCAATTAGTTTGCCAATTTCGTTGCTACGGGCTTGCAGGTGAGTTCGCGATGTTTCCAGTTCCCGTTGACGCTGATTCAATTTTAGAATCGGCTGTAGGTTATATTGACCAGTACCGCGCTGGTCTAGTCGTTCTTGGACACCTTGGGGATTTTCTCGAATTTGCTTTAGGTCAAGCACAGATTTTGATTAGTAAGAGAGGAATTGGTGCGATCGCTTCTGGCACTTGCTCTCGCCCGTGGGTGTGAAAGTGCCACTCTCCAGGATACAAGCTTGTGTGCGATCGATTGAGTTTCCCCAATTTGCCACATTTGAGCCAAGTTTATCCACTACCACTATCGGGCAGAACTTTCGATTAGGTTAGCAAAACTCAACATCAACAGCGCGATCGCTCTTTTGAGCAATTTGGCTGTAGACATTCGACTGTTTTAGCGGCATTAATTCTAACTAAAGGTGAGCAAGATTTAATCGAATACAGCTTCTTATGAGGTGCTATGTCTGAGATGACTCAAAGTCGGTGGAGTTGGGGTAGGCAGTTTCTAGGAAGCTTGTTGGTGATGGGAGGAGCGAGCTTACTACTGGGCAGGTTTCACATTAGTGGGTAGCCCGTGGTAGCACTAAGGGTTAATTTCCAGCGCTAAAGACTTGTTGTGCCGTCAAGTTCAACTCTGGGAACGTTGGTGATTTGATTGGGTCATTTCCTCTGAACTGCGTCACCTGATATTCACCCTTGACAAGCTGGTAAATACTAAGCGTAGGTTGCTTTGGGTTGCCAATGTAGCGCCTGCCGCCTAATCCTAGATGGTCTGCAATCCAATATTCAGGAATACCCATTGCCTCGTAGTCTTCTAGCTTCAAAGCATAATCATCGCTCCAGTTCGTTGAAACGACTTCTATAACCAAATGAATGGAAGTCCCCAGCGTGATGATAGATTCCTTTCCCCAGCGAGGTTCGTTGTCCTCAACGCCTTGCTTATCTAGTACAATGACATCTGGTTCATAACTTGACTTTTGTGCAGATTTAACGATGCATTCCTTGGGAATGAAGTATAGGAGTTGAGAACGCCGAATTTCTAGGAACAGTTCGCCGGAGATAAACCCGGCTACCTCCGAGTGCTTGCCAGTTGGTTTTGGCACCTCAACAATTACCCCGTTATGCAGTTCATAGTGGTGTTCTGAATTTTCTGGATACCAAGCAATGAAGTCATCAAATGTTACTTGTTTTGGTAGGGCTTGAATCATGGCTTCCTCAATAGAGTAAGTTTATCAATGTGAAAGATTTTTCCTCTCAGCTTGTGATAAAGCTGTCCCTTAGGAATGTAACATTTATAGATAAAACTATACTCCTGCCGTGTGATACCAAATTAGCTCTTATAACCCCTCTTTCAATTTTGGGCTTGTTCTCCCCCTGCCTCCCCTGCTCCCCCTGCTTTGTTAAAAGGGGGGTACTCAACCCGGATTTGGTATGATGTAGGCTAAGGAGAACTGTTACAGGCTTTGCAGGAGAGGCTGTCAACGGCTTACTCGATTAAACAGCCACAGTGAAGCGGCTATTCCGGCAAAATGGGCAGCAATGGTGTTAGTGTTTGCCTGCACCACAAACAAATCGGCTGGCTGCACAAATCGGCTGGGGTCAATCGCCGTCAAAGGGCCTTGGAACTGAGACACAGACTTAGCCAGGATGCTGCCGATGGTCGCGAATGCTCCCAAAATGGTGACTAACATTCCCACCATATTTACTATCAGCCCAAGCCTAATTATTTGCAGAGTATCTGCTTTGGTAGGTCGCCCAGTCTCTAGCAGCTGTTGAGCAGTGCGAGTGTAACGAAGTGCAAAATAAGCGCCTACCCCCAGTGTCACCAGCCCACAAACGGCAAAAAAGATGCCGAATCCAGTACCCTGATTACCTCCTTGGGTTCCTTGGCGACCAACACCACTACTGAAGGTAGCAAAGAGCAAAATTAGGGTAGAAACGACGCCTAGAACTGTCTGGAACCAAAAGGAAATCCTACCAATTGTGCGAAGTGTGATGGCAACGCGCTGAAGAGCTGGAGGCAGTGAGGAAGAATCAAGCTTTTCTCGCATCGGGACTCGAAGAGTAACAACCTAATTTCATTTTCTCTCGAAAGCTGGTCTAACGGTGTGCAAGTTCCTCTGATGGTTAACTGTTGACGGTACCTAAACCTAAACTGCATACCAGCCACTTATGACCGCACTCTCCATTACCAATTCCTAAGTTTTTCTAAAAAAAGTAAAGTTCTGAAACTTTTCTTCCAGCGATACGTCTTGTCTGGGAGTGTAGGCTCAGGACAGCAACGCCAGCTCCTTCTACCGCCTGCTATTTCCATCCCCGCCTAATCGACAAGGAAACACAGCCATGAAACGTTTAGGACCAACTTGGAGACAGCGTTTATCCTACGGAGCTTGTGCCGTTGCTGTGGTCTGCACTTTGTCAGTGTATAAAAGTAGTACCGGAGCAAACCCCTTATCGGTAGCTAATAGGCACACTGAGGCGAAAGACGCTACCACGTCCTGGTACGCTATCATAGCGGGGAATCTAGAGCGTTTAGTCGCCCGGTACAGTAATAATGGCATTGTGACGTTCTCAAAGGCTCCTACACAGGAGTGAGCTTCTCTAGCTTGTGAAAAAGCAGTTCTCTTTCAGCGGTTGCATCTAGGAACACCAACTTACGTTAATGTTTCCCCGGAAACGATACCTCTACAAGCAGTTAAGGGGCAACTACACCCACATAAGTTCGAGATAAAGCACTGCAAAACCAAAAATATGCGGAATAGCTGTTCACAAGTGAGTAGAAAAGATTAATGCTGTCAACCTTATGTCGAACTTATGTCTAGAGGGAACGGGAAAATTTACCTTACCAGTCCCCTTTTGATCGTAGGTACTGTTGAACATGGCTTGCAGTGACTTCGCTAAAATTGATCGTGATTATTCAGCTGTGTTGCATCTGACATCGCCGAACCAACGAGTGAATGACACGCTCCTCAACGCTTTCACGCTATAAAGTGTGAGGGCGATTAACCAGCTGAGGTTGCTCGCTTTTCAACAGACACACTACATGAGGTGTGATTCCAAAGCCGCCCATCTACTCCCCATTTCTGAAAGGCAGTCAAAGCCCTGTGCGCTGGTTGATTCAAGAGAAGTGAATAAACGGGGATGTACAAGGCGGGTTTGGTATGAGTTTTCAGGGGTGCTGAAGCGATCGTTAGTTTCAGGAAAACTTTCCCATCCATATCTGGTTGGCTGGGATACTCAGTGAGCTATGCAGATGAAATTTGAGGATATCTATCAGTTTTTTCAAGACCCTCCTCCTAACTATCTCAACAAGGAATTAGCTGTATGTTACGTTCTGTACATCCTGCTGCAAGGCGAATCCTACGGAACACAACTGATCCAACAATTGGAACAGGATTACCCAACCTACCGACTCTCTGACACAGTTCTTTACAGTGCGCTGAAGTTTCTTGAAGATGCAGAAGCTATTGCAGGGTACTGGAAAAAAGTGGAAGGTCGCGGGCGTCCTCGCAGGATGTATCAAATTCGCCATGAGTGGCGAGAGAAGGCTCAGGAATTTGCTGGTTTTTGGCGAAGTTATATGACGCAGGAGAGGCAAGCTATGTAAGGCTTCTGAGAGTCTTTCACAGACAAAATCAGACAAAAAAGCAGCAGGCTTGTTCTCTGGTGTTAAGAGAAAAAGTTGGTCTAGCAGCAGCGTCGAATGACGATTTTCGTAGAAGAATTTTTTCTCCGACAAGCTGCTAGCGATTAGTCATGGCTGTGGTAAAGGGAGTCTAAATAGACTAGTCATTCGGATTCCCGTAATAATCATCGTGATTAGGC
>DALYIW010000006.1:0-73196 GCA_031970155.1 Coleofasciculaceae cyanobacterium CTOTU46601
ACAACGAATTTTGGGACTCGATCCAGGGCTAGCCATTTTGGGCTTTGGGGCAATTGTCTGCCAGACGGCAGAAACGATAGAGGTACGGGATCAAGTAAAGTCCGTGGCTGTGGCAGCAGGCAGTTGTACCAACTCACAACAGAAGCTTGTGCCTGAACCAGTACGGTTGCTGGATTTTGGCGTGATTCGGACTCCGGCTGGTTCGGAGATCGGAGCGCGACTGTGTACAATTTATGACGATTTGCACACCCTGATGAAACAGTGGCAACCTCATCTCGTAGCCATTGAGAAACTCTTTTTCTACCGGATGAGCAGCACAATTACTGTAGCTCAAGCGCGGGGTGTCTTGATGTTGGTGTTAGCACAGCATGATGTTCCGATGGTGGAGTTTACACCAGCTCAAATCAAGCAGGCATTAACGGGCTATGGAAATGCCGACAAGTACGAAGTGCAACAAGCAGTGGCGCGGGAGTTGAATTTAGAGTACATTCCCAAACCCGACGATGCAGCAGATGCCTTGGCCGTCGCTTTGACAGCTTTGTTTTATCAGGAGCAGACCTGACAACCCTAATGTCTAGTTTTTTAAAGAACTTGTAAGAAACTTTTACCAAAACTTTCAGAAAAAATCTTTCAAAAGCTTGTAAAAACTAGGTTTCACACCTTTTTCTGAAATTTGTTCCAAACCGAGAGGTTATTAAGTCTTTTGTCTACTCAACCCGCGCCTAGGTAATTCGCGCTTCAATATATTTTTAGGAGCAGATGGTGTCAGCTTCAGGAAAAGTTTACTGAGTAGATACTCAGACAACTCTATCGAAGTCGGCTGCCAACATCTGTGTATAACTGTCAGTGAGACTCCAGAAGGCTAAACTCCTTTACTGGGGAAAGTGGTTTATTTCGAGCAGAAGTAAGTACTGTAGGGGGTTAACAATCATGAACCGTATTTGTCAACTAGCTCAACTGATTCTGGACTTCTACCGGGAGGAACCACAGCAGCTTCGGCAACTCGAATTGTTACGCAACTGCCAAGTATTTAGACGGTGGGGAGTCTTATATATCCGCTGCCCTAATCAAAAAACTGCTGCGGCTATGGCATATGCGGGCTTAGCGATCGCAGAACCCGTTGCCCGACTCAGACTCGCTAAAAAAATTACAGTCTTGAACAATAATATCTCAGTTGCTGCATTTCCCCTAGATTACAGCAAAATCAACGCTTGATTGAGTAATTGCCTTAGACTAAAGACTCTCTACAGCTGGCAATAGAAAATAATTCTATACAAAAGAAGCTTACCACAGGTTCCCCTGAGTAAGGGTACGGCAATTATGCGCCAGAAGATGACAACTGTTTAGCTCACAACTATTGCCTTTCTCACCCCATCAAGGGCGGTTAGTAAGCAGGTGTAACTTTAGACAGTTTTCCTCGTCTAAAGCTACACCTGTTTTCTTATCCAAGATTCAAGTCAGGAGTTAATGCTACCCAACGCTTTACTTTGTTGCTTTTGTGCTTTCTTTCTCTGAAGCTTGGAAAGACGTCTCTAGAGATTCAACTTGCTGTTCGCGTTGATTAGCAATAGAATTCAACATGCTACCCGTCGCGAAGGAATTGAGCTGGTTAGATAATAGGCTATCAACAGAATACTGTCCGCCACCATTTACCAAGAACAATTGGAAGCAAGCTGCATAAAGCATCGACAGTTCCAAGTAAGGAATGCTCAACCCAGCCACCAAAACGTGATGGTACATGGCTACCAGCATTGTAGAAAACAAACCAGCAGCGGCAGGACGGGTTAAAAAACCTAACGCTAGCAGTGGTGCACCAATTAACTCAGTGAAAGCAGCACAGTAGCTGAAGAAAATAGGGAAGGGCAAGCCGATTACAGAGACGTAAGCATCAGCAAAGCTCTGAATATTGGCTAACTTATCTAAACCGTTGTGAATCATCACTAATCCGGCAACAACTCGGAGTAAAGTCCAGGAGGCTTGAGTCCATGTGTTACCTGAAATATTGGGCTTTAAGACAGTGGCAGCGTAAGCCGCGATGCGCTCAGTAGCATTCATAGGTATCTTTCGAGGAAAAGGGTTAGATGAGTGCTTTGTTAAGTATATTAATCATTATATTAATTTTTGTAATAATACGCTACGTTAAATAAAGTTAAAAATGATTGATCTAATGCATAAATCCTTTGGGTGCAAGAATTACAGGCAAAAAAAGAACTTAAAGCTTTTAATAAATAACTGAGCATCTGCTCAGATTTATTTACATTATGTAAAGTTTCAGAAAGAGAGGTGAGACAGTTGAAATAAAAGTGGACGTAGAAGCCGGTCATAGATAAATGATTCAGCTCTCTGGCAAGCTCTATAATAACAAAAACTAATGTAATGAAAATCATCGACCTCACCCAGATCGAAAATCGACACATTCAATTAGACGGAGCTGGAAGTTCAGGATACAATGACCAAGTGGTGTGACTAAGCAAAAATAACTATTGAACGACTGATGTCAACTCGCTCATCTAGTCTCCTTTATTCACCAAGACCGATTGGTGATTCTCAAGCCGTAATCAATCGCCCGACTGCCCCAACTGGCAACCCTTCTCTTTTAGAACAGATGAAGTCTCCCTATCGGGCTGACCAGCAAGTCAAGTATCTGCATTTGCAGGCAGAAGTAGAATCCCTCTTGCAGCAGCTGGAAATCCTCAAAAAACAACGGCTGGCCTCTGATTTCACTCAGTCCTATAATCAGGGGCAATAAAAGATTTTGTCGTTAGCCGTCATATCTGATCGCCCTAGAAATCGCTCTAGGGGCGCTAAATCTTTTTTAAAAAACTCAAAATTAAGGCAGATAATAAGATGCTGACTGCTAGGAAATTTATCTTGGCAGACTTTTAGCTTAAAATCGCGAGAAGCCGACACTTACCCGCTAGGGAAGTGTGGGTAGTTCACAATGCTTCAACACCCCTGATTCACCCCACTGAACATACTGGAGAAGTTGATCTTTTCATGACTATATCGGTAATTAAAGAACTCAACCCACAACCACTCACTACAACTACGGCTGACACCCTGCGTCTGAAAGACATTTTGCAAACCTTGCCGCGTCAGGTTTTTGAGAAAAACCGTCGCAAAGCTTGGACTATGGTGTTAGTAAATGTCTTATTAGTCAGCGTAGGTTACTGGGGGCTGGCGATCGCGCCCTGGTTTCTCTTACCCCCTTTGTGGATATTCACCGGCACAGCATTGACCGGTTTTTTTGTGATTGGGCATGATTGTGGTCACCGTTCTTTTGCTAACCGACGCTGGGTCAATGACCTTGTAGGACATTTGGCAATGCTGCCGCTAATTTACCCCTTCCATAGCTGGCGAATTTTGCATAATTATCATCATGCTCATACGAACAAGCTGGTTGAAGATAATGCGTGGCAACCCTGGACACCAGAGTTTTATGCTAGTCAACCACGCTTGATGCAGGTATTTTATGAGCTAATCATGAGTCGTGTTTGGTGGATTGGTTCTATCACCCACTGGGCAGCAATCCACTTTAACTGGACTGAGTTTGAGGGCAGACAGCGCTCTCAGGTGAAGTTATCTGCTTTAGTTGCACTCAGTTTTGCGGCGATCGCATTCCCTGTACTCATTGCTACCACTGGCGTGTGGGGATTCGTCAAATTCTGGCTACTACCCTGGCTGGTTTACCACTTCTGGATGAGTACTTTCACCATCGTTCACCATACAGCGCCTGATATTCCCTTTATTCCTGCTGACGAATGGAATGCTGCCCAAGCTCAGTTATTTGGAACCGTCCACTGCGACTATCCCCGTTGGGTGGAATTCATGTGCCACGACATCAACGTCCACATCCCCCATCACGTTTCCACCGCGATTCCTTCCTATAACTTGCGCCTAGCTCATCGCAGTCTTAAGGAAAAATGGGGCAATCAACTTTATGAGTGTCGTTTCTCTTGGTCTTTGATGAAAAAGATTACAGACAAGTGTCACCTCTACAGTCGAAATGAATGCTATCAGTCTTTTAATGACTATCACCAAGAAACTATGAAGTCTAAAGGCTGTTAACGCAGCGATAAGTTGGTTGTTGGTTGTTGGTTGTTTGTTGTTTGTTGAAAAATACAAATCACTAATGACAAACAACAAGATGAGTTGGTTATTGGTTGGAAAATACAAACAACAAACAACAAACAACAAATAACAAGCATCCCACGTTTCTGTCGCGTGGGATAATTTTTTTTTCTATCAGTTCCAGTTGCCAGTCATGGTGAATGCCGACCAATAATAAGGATGGGATAGATTGAGACTACCCTGCGTAAGTTCTGGGGGAAGCGATAAAGTATTTTGCTCATTGAGTCGTAACTTTCCACTCTCTATTCGGACTTGCCCTTTGAGCATGGCTAATTGTGCTTTTTGGAGTGCCTCACTTCTAATTGGTGCAGTTCTTAACTGTTCATAAAACTTAGTCATCAAACCCAAAGACGCTTCATCTCTAACCGCCCAAAGGCTACCTAATGCTGTTTTTACACCAACTTGAAGAGCCAACCCAACAAACCCTAATTCTGCTTGGTGATCTCCTAAAGCAGTTCTACAAGCGCTCAAAACTATCATTTCTACTTTTGGCTCTTGCTGCCATGCCAATTCTCTTGACAGTTGCCGCAGTTGCTCGAACCCTAGTTTGGCATTCCAAAACTGGATGTAAGAGTTATTAATTCTCCCAGGTCTAAACTCCGCATGGGTGGCAATATGGATAATCTTAAAGCGTTGTTGACGACTCTCAGCTTGAAAGTTATTAATAGTTGAGGTTTCATTTAATAATTTTTGACCAGACCAAAGCTTGTTCGTTAATGCGGAGACTTCCACAGCTACGGCTGGCAAGGGAGTTTGTCCTTGTGTACTTTCTGATATACCTACTGCTAGCATTCTTGTGTTTGTAATCGGAAAGTAACGGGTGTCTGTCAGACTAAAACTAGGGATGATAGAAACGCTATACTTCTCAATAAGAAACTGTTGACCATCATAAAGGGCGGCTATAGGGATAGAGCGCAAACCTTTATCCATTGAGAATACTAAAGTATCTATCTGGTTAGCTTTTAATACTGAATCAAAAGGAGCAATAATCCACTGATAGAGTTTTTGGGCAGAATCTAGGTATGTAGTATTTCTTCCAGGATCACTCACTTTTGAGCGAAATTCTTGGGTAACTTGTTGCAAGAGAGCGCGGTTAGCTTCCGGGATAATTTTACGAATAGGTTGATTGTTAGCAAGAATCAGCAGCAGTTGCAGTTTATCTGGTAGGGAAACCACGTAAAGAATTGCGGCTCTTTTTCCTCTTTGGCGATACAAGTCATCTAGAGTTTGGGCAATATTTTGAGCTGATGCGACTTCTCCGAATAAGTTTAAGCCGAGTTGTTGACCAAATTCTACAGCTTGAGCTTCTTCAAAGAGATTAATAGCTTCACTAATTCCTGCTGCTTCAAAGCTGCTATCAAAAGCGGCTCTATCAACTCTAACTTCTCCGCTACTCCCTGAAGAAAAAGAATTATCACCTTGACCTGGATTTAAAATTTCTTGAATGTCATTTCCCGTTGTATCGGATTGATTGTTTAAAATTTCTTGAGGGTCATTTCCCGTTGTATCAGATTGGTTATTTACAACTTCATTAGGATCCGGTCCTGTTGTATCAGATTGATTTCCAGTTTGAGCCTGAACAGCCTGAACAGATTGTAGGCAGATTACAAAAAGTAGAGCTGTTAAAAAAATAATTATAAATAAACGAATTGATTTCATATAAACTTGAATGTACTTAATTTTTTATTAAATTCTCAGCTTAGTAATCATCAAAACTCTAGATGTAATTTAGGTCATTAAACTAGATTAAAAAGAGATACCATAGCCAATTCCTAAGATAAATCTACTGCCGTCTCCGGCATTGCCTGTAATATCGGTAACGGCTGGAGTAATTACTAGAGGAACATTGTGAAAAGGGACTATAGACAGTCCGACAGATAAATCTTGACCTGACCATTCTGCGATCGCACTGACAGGTTCAGCCACTCGCACGGCTAGACTGCCAAACACCCCAACTGTATCCTGATTATTATTAATATCCAATTCTGAACGAAATTGTCCACTCCCAAGACCAGCAGACACAAAAAGTTGACTAAATGGCTTTTCTACATTTTCTTGCAAACTAAACCTTTTAGTGACAACTCCGTAATACCCTGTACCACTATCAGTTCCACCAAAGCGAATCAAATTCTTGACCCCCACAGCTACTGCAAAATCATCGGGAAGTCTGCGGTGTAGCTTCAAGCTCACAGTGCCTTCTTGAACTATATTTTCTATCGGTCTCAAGTCAACCAAGGTCAAACCAATATCTAACCCAACGGCTTGTTGGGCATTACCCAGTCCAATGCCCAACCCTAAAACTCCATCAGGGCTGTTCGTAAAGCGAGTTCGAGATTGCAAACCTACACCGATGGAAGCGCTTCCCCAAGATTGACCATAAGCTGATGGAGTTAGGATAGAGATACCAGGGGCTGAACGCGCTCTGCGATCGGTGCGTCGCAATTGTTGCAATGGCACATTCTGGGGTTTAAAAGGTTGTTCGCCCGTCTCAGAGGGTTCTGTTTGTAAGCTAGGTTGTCTACCGCCTTGAACTAGTGATTGAGCAGTTGTGGATGTTCCCAACAGCGACTGAACTAATGCAGCAGACAATGCCGTAGATAGGGGTCGTGCTTTTTTTGGACTGCCTAAAGAGTTAGCTTTTTTGCCTGGATGGGTAATTGTTTTAAAAAGTGGCTGCTGCTGAGGAGTAACTAACTCCTGGTGTGTAACATGCGTTTCAGGGTTTTGAAAAACAACGGCTTGGGGAAGCGTACTTAGAGGGTAAATCATAAGTTTAAAATTTTTTTTCTTGCGCCCTAATAGTATTGTTTGAGAGCAAGGCTGAATCACTCATCATCAAGAATTCTGACCCTTTTCTACGAGACATTATTTAAAAAATATAGAGTTTTTAGTTTGTAAAAAGTTTATAAGTAAAGGCTACTAATACTCCTTGAAATCGCGATCTTTCACCAACTTTGGCTACTTAAAATTTGAGCTTCAGGACTTACCCAAGTTTCCTGTTGAACCGCCATTTGTAGGGGCGCAAGAGCAATCATTGGTGTCAACTTAACGTGAAACCTAAGCGTGGCAAACATTTCTCATCGATGCCCGCAGGCTTTCTGCCAGGGGCTACACAAACTCTCGCCGTAGCGCCAGCAGGCTAAAAATTGAGTCCGCGCAGGCGGACTTCGTTTGTTTAGCCGCGACTTCCAGTCGTCAGGGCTTAAGTTAACACCAATGAAGAGCAATACGCCCCTACTATATGTGGTGTCAATGCGTAAGTCCTGAGCTTCATACCAAGTTGCGTTCATACGTAGTACTTTCTCTACCCCTTGTCCCCCTTGTCTCCAAGAGTCTCCTCTATCTACTATCTTTAACTGCAACTTGGTATCAGCTGGCGTCAACTTGAAGCGATCGCACGAAATGTACCGCTTTCTTAACCAGTACTGCTGATGTTGGATTGTTGTTGCCCATGCTGGTAATACCAGGTTTGAAGTGCTAACTGATGCACCTCTCGCCAAGACAGCTTGTTTGCTTTGGCTAACTCGGCACAATCTTCGTATTCTGGCTGTACGTTGATGATGGTTTTGTGGGTCGAACCCTCAGCGCTATGCTGCTGTGCATCAGGCTGCTCTAAATGCATCCCCTTATTGTCTAACGGTATCGAAGTTCCTTCGCTCCAAGCAACCTTTATACGAATCTCGCCATACTTAGTCTGCACCTGTTGAATTTCTCGCTGCAAAATGGCTCGTTGTTGTGTCAGGCGTCGGATTCCCAGGGTAGTCGTTTCACGGAACAAAACAGCTTCACAAGCGGGTATCGTCTCTGGTGGGCAGATGACGGTTAGTAAAATTCCAGGGCGAGACTTTTTCATGCTAATAGCTTGGGTAAAAACATCTACAGCCCCGACATCAAACAGTCTCTCAAACACATAACCGATCGCTTGAGGATTTAAGTCATCAATTTGGGTTTCCAGCACGGAGATGGTTTCTAGAAGGTTGGACGTTTGGGAGGTTGAAGACTCAGGATAACTTTCTAGCTGACCAACTTGTTGAGTTTCCAGCTCTTGGCCGATCCAGAGTCGTAGGATATTGGGAATCGGTAACTGGAGTGAACCTGCACCATTACCAACTTGTTGGAGTATCATCGCTGGCGGGGGACCGAAGCGGGTAGCGAGCGTGACGACTAGGGCTGCTCCAGTTGGTGTTACCAATTCTCGATCAATCCCGTTACTGTAAACTGGCACCTGACGCGATTCCCACAATTTCAGCACAGCAGGCACTGGCACGGGTAGCCGACCATGTGCGGCATGTACTGTGCCACCTCCAGTAGGGAGAGCCGAACAGTAGAGTCGGTCAATCCCTAGCCAGTCTAACCCCAAGCAGGTGCCCACAATATCTACAATGGCATCAGTGGCTCCTACTTCATGGAAATGAACTTTTTCGGGTGCAATACCATGTACCGCCCCTTCTGCCTGTGCCAGTTTTCGGAAGACGGCCAGGCTCCACTCCATAACCCGTGGCGGTAATCCTGCTGCTGTAATGAGTCGCTCAATTTCTGGCAGATGCCTAGTCGGGGCATGAACAGAGGCATGATGGTGAAGTTTTTGGTGTTGAGTCTTAGAGGCGATCGCCTCTGAGTGTTCGTGCGTGTGTTCAGGCTCGTGGTGGCGATCGCCGTGGTGATGGTGTTCAGCTAGCTTGAGCAACTCCACATGGACTTTTGTTGCTAACTGACCATTGCGGTGGACGCTTTCTACTCGTAGCTGATACTCCTGGTCAATACCCAGTCCTTTGAGTTTTTCGCTTAAATACTCCAAAGGCACGCCCGCCCCTACTAGTGCCCCTAGGCACATATCACCGGCAATGCCTGTTTGACAATCCAGGTAAGCTAGCTTGGTCATTTTCTGCCTATTGTAGTGACCCTGCTCGGTACCCGCTTTGAGTTATCGGTGAACTTATCTTGCATGGCTCGTTACTTTTATTCATGACTCTTTACTTTTATTATTTGACGATTGAGAGAAAAATTTTTGATGGCTACTATTTACACTGTTCATCCGGAAAATCCCCAAATACGACGAATAGAGGAAATTAGGAACGCCCTGCAAGATGGTGCTGTGATGTTGTACCCCACAGATACTGTCTATGCAATTGGTTGCGACCTAAATGTGAAGTCTGCTGTGGAGCGTGTGAGGCATCTGAAGCAACTATCTAATGATAAGCCCCTAACGTTTTTGTGTTCTTCTCTATCGAACATTACCCAATATGCTTGGGTGAATGACCCAAATTACCGCATTATGAAGCGTCTGATTCCAGGGCCGTACACGTTCTTGCTACCCGCAACGAAGTTAGTGCCCCGGTTAGTGATGGATCCCAAGCGCAAAACCAGTGGCATTCGAGTGCCAGATCATCCTGTGTGTCAGGCGCTGCTAATGGCGTTGGGAAATCCAGTTATTTCTACCTCAGCGCATCTACCCGATGAGAATGGCAAACTCCCAGATGTGGATCTGGAACGGGCAAGACTATTCGACGAGTTTGATAATTTGGTGGACATAATTGTAGACGATGGTCAGGAGCTAGGTTTTGAAGTGTCTACTATTGTGGACATGACAGGCGAGGAACCTGTAATTGTTCGGAAAGGTCTAGGATGGGAAGCTGCAATGGATTGGGCTTCACCAGTCAGCTAATTAAGGGTGTTAGCAGCCGATGACTCAACAAGAGTGGGAGAGGGGGTGAGTCAGTGAAGTCTCAATCAAACACAGAGAACTTCACAACTATTGGGCTTCTCTCTCTAGCTCTGTGTGTTCATCCAAAGCCTCCTCATTCGAGTGACTTGAGGACTATACTCTAGGAACCTATCTGAAAAGTTCTTACACAGATAATTAAACATCTGTGTAGCCTACTAGAGTGTCAAGATAGATTTGAGGAGTAAATGTCAAGGCACTTCTCCCCAGTCTGCCTGGTCTCCCCTCCTGATTCCACGTCGCCTCAGGGAATGCATTTGTAAACATCAGGATGCAATTAGATCAGTTCTGTGTGACATTGCCCAGTACTCGATTGACTGGGCAAACCAGACACTACAACTGATGAGCGGGGGATTACGGACGAGAAACTTTACCTTCATCCAGTTTGTGCATTGTCTACTCAGGTCACTTTAGAAGCTTTCAAACTTTTGAGGATTGAAATCGCTAAAGTGCAGGCACAGTAAGGGTTTTGCATCATTAAGCATAAGCGATAACTAGCTACGGCGCGATCGCTAAAACAGTCAGGTGACGTACGGGTGACGTAGATGCACAAGCCTGACTCTTTTGGTCAGGGTATCAATCTACATTCAAGTTGTAAGGCACCCAGACCGGAAAGATTTATGAATCACACCCAAGAAAACTTTCCATCTGACCAAGAGTCTTCCCAATTCACAACTTTAGTCTTTAGGGGCAATACCATGAACGTTAAAACTGCCAACTCTCTCAATCAAATTTCTGACAACAACCTTTACGCTCCGGAAATTGTTCAAGGAACTGATTTCCAGACTTTAAACCAGCTGTTGCTCAAGGAGTTGCAAGCCAATATTGGCTCGAAATCAAGCCGCGCTCAGGCGGTAGCTAACCGGATAGCTCAAGAGGTAGAACGGATTTGTCACAAGAGCGATCGCATTCAAACTTCTGGTCAAATCGGCTCTTGGCAACTTACCCTAGCACGTCATCGTTTACAGAAGTGTCTATCTTACTACAAATTGGGGTCAAAGCAAGGCCGTGTTGAATTGCACAGCAATCTCAGCGTGATGATTTATCGCCATGTGGCTCCCTCTCAAGCTCAGTTAAGTTTTTCTGCTCGATACAACTTGATTGAAGACTTCTTGCAAGACTTTTACGCAGAGTCCCTCAAAGCCTTTCGGCGGGAAAATGACGTAGAGGCTGACTATACCCCTCGTACTCAGATAGAACTAGCAGAGTACATGGCTTTTACTGAGCAATATGCCAAGCGGCGCATCCAATTGCCCAACCGTAATAGCCAGCAGCTGATTGTGTTGAGAGCTCAGAGCTTTTCCAGACGGCAGCCTAGCGAAACCCCCTTGGATATTGAGCAGGCCGTTGAGTTTGCTAAAGGCGAAGATGCTCATGAGCATAGCCGCTCCCCAGCCATGCAACAGGTACGGTTGCGCCTGATTTCTGAGACGACTGACCCTAGTGAGGCTGTGTTACGCGATCGCGTTGTTGCCGAGCTAGTGCAATACTTAGAGTCTCAAGGTCACAGCGATTGTGCAGATTACCTAGTCTTAAAGATGCAAGACCTCGCCGCCCCTGAAATCGACCAAATCCTCGGTCTAACACCCAGAGAGCGCGACTACCTGCAACAGCGCTTTAAGTACCATGTGGAAAAGTTCTCTCGCTCTTCCCATTGGAAACTAGTACACCAATGGCTAGGAGCAGACCTTGACCAAAAGCTAGGCATGTCATCCGATCAATGGGACGTGTTTGTGGGAAAACTCGACGCTCAACAGCAGCAGCTGTTATCACTCAAGCAAGACCACAAAAGCGATCAAGAAATTGCCAAAGCCTTGGGCTGCACTCCCAAACAAGCCCAAAAGCGCTGGACTGCTTTGTTAGAAGTGGCTTGGAAGATTCGCAACTCAGCAGCAGGCAGTGTGGAGTAGGACTAGGTATGGAAACTTCAAAGTTGAGAGTTGACAATCAGATAAATTAGAAAAGGTTAACTCTCGACTATTCCCTGCCCTTGATCAAACTTGACTGAAGTTGGTACTTTACCTCAAATGCTTCCCCAGCCAGACAAACCTTAACCTCTTATAGCCCTCGACAATTATAAGTAGCAGATTCTACCACGAAACTGGCGTCCTCAATGTTAAAATTAGAAACAATAATTTCACCCTTATTTAGGCGTACAGCTTCTGGCTACTCAAGGGAGCATCTCAATTAATTAACCTACACCACGTACAGCAAGCAATATATGGCGGTCAACATGGCTCAAGCTTCCGCTTCATCCCAGATAACAGCACAAGATCAGCAAGCACTCAGACAAGTCTGGGAGAATATTCAGCCGGATAGTTGCCCGTATTCCTATAATTTCCACATGCACACTATCCACTCTGACGGACAGCTAACACCAGAAGAGTTGATCGATCAGGCTTTAGCCATTGGTCTGAAAGGGCTTGCAATTACCGATCATCATAGTGTCGGCGGTTACAAGGTAGCTCAAAACTGGCTGGAGCAATTGCAGGAGCAAACCTTCTTAGACTCATCACCCTCCACTTGTGTGCCTCACCTCTGGACTGGCGTTGAAATCACCTCTGACCTTCTAGACACGGAAGTTCACATTCTGGGTTATGCGTTCGACCCAGAGCATCCCAGTATCAAGCCTTATTTACAAGGCAAGGCACCTAAGCAGAGTGATGCTCAGGCGGCTGCTGTGATTAGGGCTATTCATCAAGCTGGTGGTTTGGCAGTTTTGGCGCACCCCGTGCGCTATCGACGCTCAGCGGAGGAGCTGATTCCGGTTGCAGCTCATTTAGGTATTGATGGTGTTGAAACATATTACGCTTACAACAACCCCACTCCCTGGCAACCTAGCCCCAATCAAACTCAGCGAGTCAAACAGTTAAGCGCTACCTACAATCTGCTCAATACTTGCGGTACAGATAGCCACAGTCTAAGTCTGCTAAAGCGTTTTTAACTATTTTGTTGTTTGTTGTTTGTTGTTTGTTGTTTGTTAAAAATAAAAATCATCAACAGCATCAATTGGTTGTTTGCTGTTAGTTGTTTGTTAAAAATTACACGCAACCAACAACATTAATTGGTTGTTTGTTGTTAGTTGTTTGTTAAGAATACAAGCAACCAACAACATGAAGCCTTTGTTCTTATAGGCTGGAGATGAGTTAAAGGCAGTTAGTCAAAGGAGGTGTCCCAACAGCTGCTAAGTTACTGCTTCGCAGAAGTCTGCTGCTTGTAAGTGTCTACTACCTTCTTGACATAGGTAGCCGCGAAGCCACTGTTGCATCCTTGATATTCACCCGTCATCCACCAACAAGCAGCACCGCGAACGGCTGCCGTTTCATTGTTCCCACTAGCACTCATTTGCTTATTGAGTTCCCGTCGGGCTATGCAGGTGACTGTACGACGTGCTGCTTCCTTGTCGCTTTCAAATTGTGCAGGAGTCATGGCTTTTCCCACACATTGTTTCGTCCAGCTACCGATGATGCCTGGTAGAACTTGCCATTCGCTGTACATACCATCATTTGGACGTTGGGGAGGTGCGCTAGTCCGTAGTGCTTCTACGAAGGCGTTTAGTTGGCGATCGCTTACTTGTGCTACTGCGGGTCTTGTCCACAACCCAGCCGTAACAATTATTCCACTCAGTAGTAGATACTTAGTTTTTTTGCCTAACATAAACACTTTTTTAGTGGTTAGTGGTCAGTGGTTAGTGGTCAGTGTCAGTATTTTTTGAAATCTTCTGGCTACTGATGACCAACAAATAGTTTAAAGGATTCAACTGACTTTGGTATCAGTGCATACCACAATAGATTTGTACAGTGCCATAAGTTGTATAATTTTTTGTTGCCCGTGTCAAACAACTTTTTCCTCTACGGGATGTTGCCCATAATATGGCAGTACCTGAGACCAATGGGGGCGCTTTTCCTGTTGCCAATCTAGATAAGCGAGTTCTAAAACACTCGCGACAGAGGCACCCAAATCAGTAGGGACATCAATTAACTGGTAGGGCATCTCTAGGGTGTCTAGGGTTTGTTTCCAGGTGTCTGGGGTCATTATCGCGTCTGGCAACATCTCAGTCAGTGCTGAATCGTTTGAGGAAGTCTGGTAGATAGCGGTAAACAGTTGACCTCGCTGGGCAGGCATTTGAAGAGCAAGTACTGACTTCTCACAATACCCTCCTTGTAAGCTTTTCTTAGTAAGAGAGTGATGCGACCAAGCTAAAGCTGCCAGTGTCGAAATGGCAAATAGGGGAATATCCAGTTGCTGTGCCAATGTACGGGCGGTAACAATACCGATACGGGTGCTAGTAAAGCTGCCCGGTCCCTTGGCTACGGCAATTAATGCTAAGTCTGCCCAAGTCTGTGGGATTAGAAATTCAGCAAGATGTTGATGTAAATGGGTAGATAGTTCGCGGCCTAAGTCCCAAGTTTGGCAGCGAGTGTCACTAGCAAAGTTACTGATTGCTAGACCTACTTGGGGACTACTGGTGTGGAGGGCAAGAGCATATTTGTTTGGATCAAGGCTTTGCATGAGTCAACCGATTTTGGATTTTTATTTTTAGATTTTGGATTGTCCCCGTGCTTTGCGGTACAGGGCTTAAAGACTTTAATCCAAAATCCTTGCATCCAAAATATAAAATTGCTAGTTGAATTGCCTGTTTGGTGGCAGATAACTAATTTTGACTCTGATTGTGTTGAGCCGCACTTTAGAAGTCGTCTAAAACTACCAATCCTAAACGAGGTCTAATTTTTAATTAAGGGGACGCTAGCGCACCACCGTTAGGTTTATCGCTGTGTCGCCCCCTTGCTGTTACTAGGCTAGTTGATTGATCAGGACTTACGCACAACCTCTACATGTAGGTGGGCACTGCCCACCCTACTACTGACTGTTACGAAGCTAGTTGATTGATATCCCAGCGGTCGATGAGTCTACCCAATAGCTGCTGCTTGGAGGGTAGTATTTTGAACGCTAAGTTCAAGTGCTTCTCTGATGCCAAAATTTAAATGACTCCTTAAAATCTGCCGGATGGTTTTCTGCAAATCTTGTTCTGTATGATCTTGAAGCATTTCAAGGGATGTAAGCAACCGCTGCCTGTCTGGTAGAGGTATGTCTCTCATCAAGTCGTTGGCTTCCCATAACATTTGCTCTTGTGCTTCTGGAATAAGCTTCATCCAATTAGAAAGCAGTAAGTTCCGCTCAACGATAGTTAGCTTCCATTGATATTGAGGCATGTTGCTTGTCTCGTCTAACATTCCAGTATCTGTGCCTACTCTAGAAAATGAATGTGAACAACTTGTGAAAAAAGCACCCTTATCTATGAAACTATGATGCAAGAGCGCTTTAAGTATAACTACTTACGAATTAGTCAGGATTTCGACAAAAGCTACAAATTATAGGAGCTTTGTTGTCGGCATCAGGAGTGTACTCGGCTTAGCGATCGCTTTGACGAGTGAAGGTGGAGAATAGACTGACATAAAAACCAAAGTTATACCCTGTAAACTTTTCAGCAGTTTTAGACATTGGCTTTAATAGCCATGCCTCTTCCGTCTTTCAGGGCTTTATTAGTTATATCCGGATAGTTTTGTAAGTTATTTGCTGGATGTAGAAAAAAACGCCAAACCCTCCCATAACTCTAGGTTCGGGGCGGGTTAGTCAATAGGTACCATAGGTTGGCTAAGTATGGCTCGAACACAGCTATGCTCGGATGATCGATTTTCTTGCCCAGTCTCTGGTATTTTCTAGATAAATTAATACCTTTTTCCAGTGCTGTTTCCAGTCTCCGTTGTTGTTGAGCGAGTTTTTGACACTTTTTAGATAGTAAAGACTGGTGCGGCGCTCATCATTGTTGGGACAGCGCTCAAGTAATAAATCATAGAGCTCTTGCCAATGCGCCTGCCAGTTCTCCTCGTTAGGATGGAAAATAGCCTCGAATAAATTCCGCCAGAAATACTCAACTGTGCCAATATCCCTCAGATTTTCTGGGGTTGGCTTATCCCAGCCAGTATGGCGAGCGCGTAGATCATTGACGTTGGGGAGATTGCCGATCATAGATAAGGAGGAGTCACATTTAAAGAGGAGTCAAATCACGGCTACAGTGACAAAAAAATTTACTGATACCGCAGTCGCCTCAAACTATGGGGTCAACTTAAGTAGAAAACTAAGAGGGACAAGGGAGACAAGGGAGACAAGGAAGACACTAGAGCTTTTTCTCTTATTGTGTTCTTTCCTCATCTTCTTTAAAGGTCAGTTTGTACAAGAACACTTGATTTGAGTGGATCTGCACTTAAGTTGACACCAATAGCCTCAAACTCCCCCAATGGGGTTTGGATCGCCCAAGACACACTCCTCAAATTGAGCGCTTCTTGTGGCAAAAGCTCATCATACCACAATGTCGTCTATTGTAAAGATGTTCTATTGTTAAATAGAATAAACAACTGCCCTGGAACTACACGCCTAGCGGCAAAAATCAGTCTGACTGCTTAGGTTGTGCGATACGGGCTTCAATATCCTCTAAGGTTTGCAGCAGTAGACGCTTTGCCTGTAATTCCCAGCCCCATTTCTGAATACGGTAGGCTGCAACAGTTCCAGCAAAAGCCACGATATAGCCCAGCCATTGCGCTAGAGAAATCCCTCCCAGTAAACCTAATCCTGCTATTCCCCAAAAGGGTAAGGCAATGGTTTGACGCTGTTCCTCAACAAGTTTGGCTAAGCCGCCCGATGCCATTTGTGCCGCTAAGGTTTCACGGCAACTTCGTTGTTGTTCCATTGAGACAGATAGACCAATCTTACGGCGAAGTTTCTCTATTTTGCGAGCATCAGTGCTGTACTCAGTTAGCTCGTCTTCTGCCATTTTGATCAAGCGTTCGAGTTGATCCATAATCTGACTCCTCAGGCGGTAAATCTCGGTTGTGGGCTAGCGCTTAGTTTAAAGTAGTATTACAACTAAGGGTAGGTAAACAGTACCCTTACCGTCAGCGATCACATAATCAAGTAGGGTGTTGCGCGATCGCTTTAAAAAATATCAGGTAAAGTCTCTGGTTTGATAAAGTTGAGACAAGATAATTTTGGGGCTAAGAATCTTGTGATGGATAAGACTACTAAAAAGCCAGTGAATATCTTTCTTGAGTCTCAGCTATGGGAGGAAGTTTCTGATGAAGCTGCCGACGCCTGTGCTGGAGGCACGGGGAGACAGCTGGGTTCACTGCTTGCTCCTGGTGATTTGCAAGGTTACTTCAAGCAGATCATAAGAAATTTATGGATTTATGGATACTACAATAGGCGTACCTAATCTTGACGGCATGGGAACACAAACTTAGCTTGGGACAAGTAGTCACAAGTCAGGAATCAGGATAAGGAAGACAGAAGAAACAAGTGCTTTTAATGGCTCTGCAAAGGAGAGTATACGACTGTGCAGGGTATAATTTCTCAAAAGTCTCCCTACCTAATCGGCAGCACCCATGCCAACAGAGATAGAGCGAAAATTTTTAGTGAAGAGTGACCAGTGGCGATCGCTCTCTCAAGGTACTGTATATTGCCAAGGATACCTTTCTACAAAAAAAGGCTGCTCTGTGAGAGTGCGTCTTGTGGGAAATCAAGGTTATCTCACGATCAAAGGTTCAACGAAGGGTTTTTCTAGGGCAGAGTATGAGTACCCGATCCCAGCAGAAGATGCTCAAGAAATGCTGGATCATTTGTGCGATCGCCCGCTGATTGAAAAAACCCGATACAAAATTGAGTTGGCTGGCTTGATTTGGGAAGTAGACGAGTTTGCGGGTGAAAATCAAGGCTTGATTGTGGCAGAAGTTGAACTGACTGACGAAAATCAAACTCTTGAACTGCCCGACTGGATTGATGTTGAAGTTTCTGATGACCCTAGATACTTTAACGTCAATTTAGCCCAGCATCCATATAATAAGTGGCCAAACAAGTAATCAAATTATTGGGCTGCTAGTGTTGCCTACCCCACAACAAAAATGACTTTTGTGGAATGGGGCGCATTGCCTGTCAGGTGATATTTTTCAAGACTTAGGCAATCTCATTACGAACCACCATCTGTAGGGGCATATAGCTATACACTCCTACCCGTTTGTCGTGTCTTGATCGTAAGTTCGGTTTTGCAGGAGACACCATGAGTTCTTATCTCACCACGAAAGAATGAAAATTCTCTTCCCCGACTCCCGACTCCCTATTTTCAGATTAGAGATGTAGCGATCGCGTATTGCTTTTGAGTGAAAACAGCTAAAGAGGCGATCGCATCACTGCTATTTTGGAAGATTGCACGGCGATCGCCTTTTTTTGTTAATTTGTTAAAGTTTTCGACAATGGAGAATTTTACGACTATATTAAATTATTCTTCTAGTTATCTGCCTGTTTTGGGGTAATTTCGCAGAAAATCAGCCTTAGTTACAACTTGTATCTTAAAAGAGGAGTCTTTTGTGGAAGCACTTGCTTACATTCATTGTTGTGCTGCCTATGACGAGGCGGTAGGCATTGAAAACGATTTTCCTGAGTGGGAGTTCAACTGGAAGCTGCCTAGCTCAGCTTGGATTGGTCTATTAGCCACTGTTACCGCTCTTTCTATTTTAGGTACGACTAGTGGTGCCTTTGCCGTTGGTTCCGGTCGCTACTTGGTCACTGCCAGGAGCGGTCTCAATGTTCGCAACAGCCCTGGCGGATATGTTGTCAAAACTCTGAGTCGTGGACAAGCTGTTGATCTTACTGGCTATACTTCAGGCTCGTGGGCGGAAACTGTAAACGGCAACTGGGTACATGCTGGCTATCTTACCAGAGGCAGAGGCCGCTATGTTCGCCATCATGCTCACCGTCGTGGCCGCTATGTTCGCCATCATCATCGCCATCATGCTCACCGTCGTGGCCGTCATGTTGGCTATGATGTTAATCGGTATATTCTCAGGTCAGGCGATCAGGGGTCCGCTGTTTTCACTGTTCAAAAAGCTTTATGGAATCAAGGCTACTACATACGTCGTGACGGGGTATATGGTCCTCAAACCAGGGCAGCAGTTTTTCGGTTCCAGAAAAACAGGGGCTTATTGGCAGACGGTAAGGTAGGAGCGCAAACTAGGCGCTCCCTAGGGATTCGTGGTTAGATAACATAGCCGTTAAGTAGGGTGGGCGACGCCCACCCTATGGTTAATGGCATTGGTGCAAGACCCCCATGCTCTCCGCCCACAGCAAAGAATGAAAGTGTCTTTCCCTACTCTCCACTCCCTACTCCCTACTCCCCACTTTCAAGACAGAATGTCTTTCTTTAGAACGCTAGGCAAAGATCTCACCAGATGCTGCGCTTAACTACCCGTTTCCACTGTTTGCCGCTCTCGCTCCACTCTTGGCTCACTAAATACTGATAGATATAGAGAACCTGCTGCTAGTGCTCCTAAAATTGGTGCTAGCCAGAAGAGCCACACTTGAGATAGGGCTAGGGTTTCACCTCCGAAAAGCGCTACGATCAACGCAGGACCTAAGCTTCGCGCTGGATTGACGGAAACATTTGTCACTGGAATCCCAATCAAGTGAATCAAGGTTAATCCCAGACCGATCGCAGCAGGGGCAAAACCTTGTGGAGCACGACGATCGGTTGCTCCCATGATGATCATTAAAAACATGAAGGTCAACACAAACTCAGCGACGAATCCAGCTAGCAGCGAATAGCCATCAGGAGAAAGATCTCCAAAACCATTGACTGCCAATCCATTAGGACCGAGATCGTATTTGGGTTTACCACTGGCGATCAAGAAGAGCATCGCCGCCGCCACAATAGCTCCACCAACTTGAGCACCGATATAAGGTAATAATTCGTTACCAGGGAAGCGTTTTCCTGCCCATAGACCAAAGGAGACGGCTGGGTTTAGATGACAGCCTGAAATGTGACCGATCGCATAAGCCATCGTCATCACTGTCAAACCAAATGCCAGAGAAACACCAACTAACCCGATACCCAACGGAAATGCCGTATCAGGGCTTATTTTTGCTGCATTTGCTGTAAAAGCTGCTGCTAGTACTGCACTTCCACAACCCCCAAAAACCAGCCAGAAAGTGCCTATAAATTCAGCGATACATCGCTTTCCAATTGGCATCTTTAACCTCTCTAAAATGTCTAGAATTTAACTACCAATTTAAGCGGAAGAATAAGCTACATACCACAATTTAGGTGAGACAATAAGGAATTTTATTACCTCAATTCTCACTTAAAGTTTCCTCTACTAAGCTGCTCTTCTAATAAGAAGAAACTAGAGGCAAATAACCGCGGTTTTTTAAAGTTTGGCTCGAATGTATGAGAGAGAATATCATCTTATTCAAACCCTGTCAATTATTAAAAAACTGTTACTAATCAACCGTTTCAACTGATTGCTAGTAAGAATTACCTCAGTAAAAATAAAGACCGCATACGCGGCCTTTATTTCTGGAACGGCGAAAACTTAGTTTCAGCTATATGTATGAAATCATCTACGCTATTTGGCTGAGAGCAAAATCCTGTCAGCTAGCAACTCGACTGCCCCAATCAACATAGGGCAACTTAGAAGCCGTAGCCTGAATTTGGTCAACTTGAGCAAAGAGCTGTCCACAAGTATCCCATGTACCTGTAGTCAGCATTTGCCGTGGTCCTTCTCCCATAGAAACAGAGGCTTGAAAGTCACCACAGCGAACTTGCATCGCTTCTAAATCCACAGTTGTTGGAGCTTGGGGATTCTCTTTTACTATAGTCTGTAACTGCTGGATAGTCTCTGCTGAAGCCGTCACGCAGGGAATGCCGATCGCAACACAGTTACCAAAGAAAATTTCGGCAAAACTCTCACCTACTATGGCTTGAATTCCCCATTTTGATAGTGCTTGGGGAGCGTGTTCTCGCGAGGAACCACAGCCAAAGTTGTTGTTAACAACTAAAATGTTAGCTCCTTGATATTGAGGTTGGTCGAAGGGATGTTCACCCTTGGTTTGAGTGCGGTCATCAGCAAAAGCTTGTTCTCCCAAACCATCAAAGGTGACACAGCGCAAAAAGCGAGCAGGAATAATTCTATCTGTATCAATATCATTACCTACAAGAGGAATTCCCCGCCCTGATACTGTTTTTACTTGATTCATGAATTTAGTCTTCTTAGCTTACTTATGACCGATTACAAAAAACGTCGTATTTTCCTGCCAAACTCCTTGCTCTGTCGCTAATGTTTCAATTTCTATCCTGAATTGGGCTTTTAGTTGTTCAGTTTGTTCTTCTGATAGCTGCAACAAAGGATGACCGTTTGCATTGAGCCATTTACCTTTCCAGAAATTTTTCGCCTCATCAAGACTGAGATAACTGCCAAATTGCTCAGTTTTTATATCAATATCGTGAAACCCAATCTCTTGGAGTAGGGTATAACAGTTTTCTGGACTTCCCAGGGGTTCATGGAGATTCGGCAGCGAATAGCCATACTTAGCGCAGACTTTAGTAATGACAGGCGTGAAAAACGATGTTTTAGACCAACAGGAAAAGGCAACAATTCCACCCTTCTTGAGCCAGCGATACCAATTACGTAACGCCGCAGGAATATCACTGAGCAACACAATGGCTGTGGCACAGAAAATGGCATCGAAACATTCATCATCGAAGCTGATAGATTCGGCATCAGATTCAATCAGTTCGATGTTTTGTAACCCTGCTGCTGCGATTTTTCGTCGTGCTTGATCGAGCATTCCTGGGGTAAAATCCACACCGATGACTTGACCTTCAGAACCTACTTGCTCAGAAGCTGCGATCGCAACTATCCCTGTGCCAGTCGCGATATCCAGAACCTGCTGTCCGGGTTGCAGTTGCGCTAATTCAACCACAGGAATAGCTCGACGATAGGTAAAATCATTGTCATAGCTAGTTCTTGCCTGGTAGAAATCCCTGATTTCCTGCTTGTATGGGTTAAGACTCGTAGGCTGGCTCATTTTTGGAGTTAATACCTACAGCAACTCCCGAACATCAGCCACTTCACCCTTGACAGCAGCAGCAACCACCATCGCCGGACTCATTAGCAGTGTGCGTCCCGTAGAGGAACCCTGGCGGCCTTTGAAATTGCGGTTAGATGAAGATGCGCTCAACTGGCTACCTTGAAGTTTGTCAGGATTCATCGCCAGACACATCGAACATCCCGGTTCTCGCCACTCAAACCCCGCTTCTACAAAGATTTTGTCGAGTCCTTCAGCTTCTGCTTGCTGTTTCACTCGTTCTGAACCGGGGACAACAAACGCCTTAACTCCCTTAGCTACCTGTCTACCTTTGGCATATTTGGCAGCTTCTTGCAGATCGCTGAGTCTACCATTAGTGCAGCTACCGATAAAGCACACATCTACTTTGGTGCCTTGAATGGGTGTTCCTGGGGACAGGTGCATGTAGCTGTAGGCTTCTTGCGCGATCGCTCTTTCACTTTCTGGCATAGTATCGGGTGTTGGGATCGCTTCATTAACCGCAATTCCTTGACCCGGAGTAATTCCCCAAGTGATAGTAGGAGCAATTTCAGCCGCATCAAAAGTGACGACATCATCATAAACCGCGTCTTCATCACTGCGGATGCTCTGCCACCATTTCACGGCTTTATCCCAGTCTTCACCTTTGGGAGCAAAATCTCTACCTTTAAGGTATTCAAACGTCACTTGATCGGGATTAACATATCCGCAGCGAGCACCCCCTTCGATCGCCATATTGCAAACCGTCATCCGTTCTTCCATGCTCATCTGCTCAAAGGTAGTACCCGCAAACTCATAAGCATAGCCAACGCCACCTTTCACACCGAGGGTACGGATAATATGGAGGATGACATCTTTGGCATAAACGCCAGGTAGCAATTTGCCATTGACTTCAATTTTGCGGACTTTGAGCTTAGACAGAGCAAGGGTTTGGGAGGCTAGGACATCGCGGACTTGAGACGTACCGATACCAAATGCGATCGCACCAAAAGCCCCATGGGTTGAGGTATGAGAATCACCGCAAGCTATAGTCATTCCTGGCTGAGTTAAACCTAGTTCGGGTGCAATCACATGGACAATTCCTTGATTGCCAGACCCAATGTTATAAAAGCTGATGCCGTAATCTTTACAGCTTTTCTCCAAGAATTGCATCATCTCTTCTGCTAGAACATCAGCAAAAGGACGTGCTTGGTTCTCTGTTGGAACGATATGGTCTACTGTGGCGACTGTGCGATCGGGATACAGTACGTTGAGTCCTCGTTCTCGCAGCATAGCAAAGGCTTGAGGACTGGTAACTTCGTGGATTAAGTGTAAACCAATAAATAGTTGAGTCTGACCCGAAGGCAAAATCCCTACGGTATGTAAGTCCCAAACTTTATCAAATAGTGTTTTAGCGCTCATCAGAAAAGGTAGCCATCTTTAATCTAAGGATCGTGACCAAGCACCTATGGTCAAAGGCTTTAACCTCTTATTGTAGAGCGATCGCGCTTCATGCTCTCAACCTGTACAAATGCGATCGCCTCCAATATGCTTTTCTGCTGCGATCGTTCCCACACAATCAAGCTCACCTGAGAGACCAGCGATCGCTCATTTTAGAGGTTACGGTCAAAAATAGATTGTATAGAGTAGGCAATAATCACAACCTACTCAAGCCGTACCCAAAATTGTAGTAGAGGAAACTCTAGATGACTGGACTAGAAGTTTTACAGTCAGTTGAATTTATAAATCTGAAAGGCAAGCAAGTTGCTGTCTTAAATCTCGAAGATTGGCAAGCACTCATCGAATGGTTAGAGACATTAGAAGACGTACAAATTGCTCGAAAAGCTTTTGATGAGTTGAAAGCAGCGGATGGAAATCGTCAGCGTGCAGGTTGGTTGAAATGGAATGATGTAGAACAGGAACTAGAGTGAGCGCCTTTGTGTCAGCGAAGGAGCGATCGCAAACCTGAACATCCTACACTTGGAATAGCGAATCCACTCATGCAGCAGTAATGGCTCAAGTTATCCAGGCAAACGAACTAACACTCTCGCAGGTTGAAGATCAATTCAATCTTCGGCAAGTGTTAGACGATCCCAGCTTCTTCCGTGAGTGGCAGGATGATTTGCCTGATTTAAGCGAGTCTGAAATGCAAGCTTTAGATCGGGTGAAGACTGAGTTTCTCTATCTGTACAAGTATCCAATGTTAGAGGATTTGGTCAAAATGGTGGTACTGTCGCCCCTGCTTTCACTGGCAGGATTTTACCGCCCTCCAATTCGTCCGGTGCTTGAAAAACGGGTAGATGTGGCAGTGAATGATGGGGATAAAACCGTTTGGGGACGGATAGATATTCTGCTGTTGCAGCAACAAGCTTGGGTAGCAGTTATTGAGTCGAAACAAGCCGGATTTTCGCTGAAGGATGCGACAGCGCAAACTCTGTTTTACATGATGGCTAATCCTAATACTGAGAAACCAACTTTTGGATTAGTAACTAATGGCAGTCACTTTATTTTTATTAAACTTTTACACAGTGAGCTACCTCAGTATGCGTTCTCAACAGAATTCTCCCTGTTTCGACCAGAAAATGAGCTATACCCTGTATTTAGGGTTTTGAAGCGACTTGCTGAGTTGGTGACACAGTAGCGATCGCTTTATCCTCAGAACTTACGCATAGACTCGACAAACGGGTAGGGGCGTATAGCTATACGCCCCTACAGATGGTGATTCAAAGGTCAAGAAAGCGTAAGTCCTAATCCTGTGAAAGTGCTATCGCCTCTACCTACCAACAAAAACGCCCACCAAAATCGGCAGGCGTTCGTAACTAAATCAAGCAGCAAAAATACGGAAGTTACTCTGCAAGGAATTCACCACTTGAGGAGATTAAACTGCTCCATATCTACCGTCTCGCGGTTGCGGTAAATCGAAAGCACAATCGCTAAACCCACTGCGGCCTCAGCTGCTGCCACAGTAATGACAAACACAGTAAAAACCTGACCTTTAATCTCTTGTGGGTCTATAAAGTTAGAGAACCCCATTAAATTCAGGTTAACAGCATTCAGCAGTAACTCAATTGACATCAGTACTCGAACAGCATTACGACTGGTAATCAAGCCATAAATGCCAATACAGAACAAAGCAGCACCTAAAAGTAAGAAGTATTGGAGGTGGAGTTGCATGAGTCTTCTAAGTTATCAACAGAATTTTAGACAGTTCCTTAACGTGCTTTGGGAGTCGCACCAGCAGTAGACACCAATTCACGAGGACGTTCTGGCAAAGTTGAAGCGGTTATCGAGCCAACATCCCGAGGAATCAACTCTTCTGGAATGTAATCCCGACGCGCCAGGATAATAGCACCCACCATCGCCATCAACAATAGAACAGAAGCTAGCTCAAACGGCAGCAAAAAGTCACTGAAGAAATGCTTACCAATCTCCACAACAGAATTAGTACCTACGACAGCAGGTCCTGTATAAAGAGACCAGGGTGTCGCTAGCACCATTGTGCTGAGAAGCGCAAACAAACCCAGACAAACTAGTGCTGTTGACCCTTGACGAATCCAACGATTAGCAATTGGGGAAAAATCCTCTCGCTTGTTCACCAGCATGATGGCAAACAAAATCAGGACGTTGACTGCCCCTACATAAATCAATACTTGCGCTGCTGCCACAAAGTCAGCATTTAGCAACAGGTATAAACCGGCAATGCTGATAAAGACACCACCTAGTAAAAAAGCTGAATAGACGATGTTTGTAAGTAGGACGACTCCCAAAGCCGACCCAATCATCATCACAGACAGTATGCCAAATGAAACAAGCTGAACCCCTTCGGCTAGATTCACAATTACTTAATCTCCTTGCAATGTATTTCTGGATTTCAGCCCCTCTAGTTTCCTCCTTACTCATCACCCTTACTAAGGGGAGTTAGGAGGCTTTGTGCTTACGTCCTCTATTAGCCATCAGCTTATTGTCCATGGTCTGCTGCTCATAGAGCAATTACACATCCAGCAGCTACTCAGCGATAAGCTGACAGCTTGGGGCTGATAGCTAAGTATTACTTTTTAGGGGCTTCTTCTGCCTTCGGTGCCATCTGCTTGGCAAGTTCCTCAGGACGCAAACCAGGACGCTTAGACCCAACTGGCAAATCATGCGGGTCTAGGACACCCTTTGGCAGGTACGCCAGTTCGCGTAAAGGAGTTACCATGGGGTCATCTGTCACTTTATACGGCAGTCGTCCTAGCGCCACGTTATCAAAGTTTAGTTCGTGGCGATCGTAGGTTGATAGCTCGTACTCTTCCGTTGCAGATAGACAGTTGGTGGGGCAGAATTCGATACAGTTAGCACAGAAAATACAAACCCCGAAGTCGATGCTGTAGTGATTGAGCTTTTTCTTTTTACTCGCTTTATCAAACTCCCAATCAACCACGGGCAAGTTAATCGGACAAACCCGAACACAGACTTCACAGGCAATACACTTATCAAACTCAAAGTGAATCCGACCCCGATACCGTTCAGAAGGGATTAGTTTTTCGTAAGGGTACTGGACTGTCACAGGACGCCGTTGCATGTGGTCAAAGGTAACAGCTAGGCCTTGACCAATATAGCGGGCGGCTTGAACGGTTTCTTTGGCGTAGTCGCCGACTTGTTTTAGGAACTTCAGCATGGCGTATGTGTCTCTCTCATCTCAATTTTGGATTTTGGATACTGGAGTTTAGATTGGAGAACTCACCCAAAATCTAAAATCTAAAATCTAAAATCGTTTTAACCACCAAAGGCAAAAGGAAATGCTAGTTTTAGCGCGGCAGTCAGTAGTAGATTGACAAGTCCGATTGGGAGTAGGAATTTCCATCCCAAATTGAGTAGCTGGTCAATACGAACGCGGGGCAGTGTCCAACGCAGCAGAATCGCAATAAACACCAAGAAGTAAGCCTTGAGCAAAGTCATGCTAATCCCCAACGCTGCCGTGATTACCTGCAACAAGGAACTTGTTTCGCTGACGTTGAGCCAGTTGGCTAACTTATCAAGGGGAATGGGAGATTCCCAGCCACCTAGGTAGAGTACAGCAAATAACAGGGCAGAAAGAACGAGGTTCACGTAGGAACCGATATAAAACAGACCAAATTTCATACCAGCATATTCAGTCTGATAACCAGCCACCAATTCCTCTTCTGCTTCCGGAAGGTCAAAGGGCAGGCGTTCGCATTCTGCTAAAGCGGCAATCCAAAAGATGATGAAGCCTAGTGGCTGACGCCAGATATTCCAGCCAAGAATGCCGTAGCCCGATTGCTGCTCAACAATGTCGATGGTGCTAAGGCTGTTGGACATCATGACAACGGCGAGTATCGCCAGTGCCAGAGGAATTTCATAGCTAATTGACTGCGCTGCTGCTCTCAATCCACCTAGTAGTGAGTACTTATTGTTGGATGCATAACCCGACATCAGTAAGCCAATCGGCGCGACGCTAGACAAGGCAACCCACAAAAAGATGCCAATGTTAACGTCTGTAATTACCAGGTTCTGTCCAAAGGGTACAATCAAGTACGACAGAAACACAGGGATGACAACGATGATGGGTCCGAGTGTGAAGAGCCATCGATCAGCCTTAGCTGGGACAATATCTTCTTTGAAAACTAGCTTCAGACCGTCTGCTACTGGCTGGAGAACACCTAGAGGCCCTGCGTATTCCGGGCCAATCCGCTGTTGAGCGGCAGCAGAAATTTTCCGTTCTAGCCAGACGAGGACAAGGACACCTACAGTAGCACCGATAATCATCAGGAACATCGGTAGGGGCATCCAAATGGCTTTGGCAGCACCAGGGGGGATGCCCAAATCTCTGAGTGATTGGATAAAAGTTCCTTGGAGGTCAATTCCTGGATTCATGTTTTCTCATACAAGTAATTCCTGAGGCAATTCGATATAGCTGGTATCGAATTTGTCTATCAGTTTGTTTGTGAAGATTTTTTTAGAGCCTCATTGCTTAGTATATCGTTGCTTGGTTATCCGCCCCGCAAGGAACCTGAGAATTTATGCTTATCACGACGGTTAGTTTTTCTTGTTACTTCTTATAAGTTGCGTTAGCGAAGCTTGCCGCTAGGCATCGCATCTATAGCATCCATAGTGATTCCTGATGCTCATTCAACTCAACGTTGAACTGCTGGCACTCCAAAATCCAACAGTTCTTCGCTAAATTCTTCGTAATCAAAAAAATTGGGAAATCTTTTGGGTTTGATGCCAAAAAACTTCCCGCTATTTCTCCCTAAGCTACCGCGTTATCAATGACCTCTTAAGCCACAAGATACCGACAACTAACGTTTTTCGATGGGGACGTAGTGGACGCCGTGGGAACCTGTATAAATTTGAGTCGGGCGGAAAATGCGGTTGGCTTCCAGCTGTTCTTTCCAGTGTGCTAGCCAACCTGCCACACGAGCGATCGCAAACACTGGTGTAAACAAGTCAGTTGGAATCCCTAATTTCCGGTAAACTAGCCCAGAATAATAGTCTACATTGGGGTAAATTCCTTTCTGACCAAGCTTTTCCTCTACTGCCCGTTCCAACTCCAATGCAATGTTGTAGTATTCGTCATAACCAAACTTCTCAAACAGTTGCTCCGCCAAGTTTTGCAGAATCGTTGCGCGCGGGTCTTTCACCTTGTAAACTCGGTGACCAAAGCCCATAATTTTGGCTTTTCGCTGGATGCAGTCCTCCAGGTAAGGGCGGACATTCTCCACCGAACCAATTTCTTCTAACATATCGATCACTTCTTCATTCGCCCCACCATGCAAGGGGCCCGCCAGGGTACCCACGGCTGAAGCGACTACCGCATAAGGGTCAGTCAGCGTGGAGGCTGTAACCATTGCTGAGAAAGTAGAGGCGTTCATGGTATGTTCGGCGTGAAGCGTCAAACAGACATCAAAGACATGAGCAGCGAGAGGATCAGGTTTCCGCTCGGTTAGCATGTACAAAAAGTTTGATGAGTAGTCTAAGTCATCGTTTGGCTGTACTGGGTCGTTACCTTTACGCATCAGCTGGAACGCTGCCACCATTGTCGGTATTTTGGCCAACAAGCGAACCACGGCTTCCCGAATGTAGGCAGGGTTATCTAACGCCCTTTTAGAGTAAAAAAGACCTAGTGCAGCCGCCGAGGCTTGCAAGGCATCCATTGGGTGACCCGTTTCTGGGAAGCACTTCATCATGTCCCGAATCCGGTACTTGATGCGCCGACGGCGGCGAATTTCTTTTTCAAAGTCGGCGAGTTCGTCCTTAGTCGGTAACTCACCCCAGATCAGTAGATACGATGTTTCCAGAAAGGTACTTTTTGAGGCGAGTTCTTCGATGCGAATGCCACGATACTCCAGTATTCCCTGTTGTCCATCAACATGGCTGATACTGGATTGGGCAGCGGGAATACCTTCTAAACCTGGCTTGTACTCGCAGACAGTCATAAAAATCTCCGGGAAGTCTGGAAACCCACTCTTTTTAGGGGTGGGAGGAAAGACGACTCGGCACCTACAAAGATGCCGGAAGAATAGTAATGAGTTGGGCTTGAAAGTAGCACTGAGGCAGGTCAAGTTATGGTTTGAGAGCTGTATCCCCTGCTTAGCGGAGAACAGTTCTCTTACGTGCCCTTGGATAAGGGCTTTCGGTTCTTGACGTTGCTACCGGATAAGTTTGAAACGTTATCAGGCTAACTTACCAGCAACTTCTATATTAGTCATCCCTGCTACAAATAACATTACATCCTGGTCATAGCAACCACTTGGGTGAGATTAGCAAAAACAGTTCGCTATGACCGATGGGTATCTTGGTTTCTGGAATGTTTAAGCCGATTACTCCCGCTTTTTTGAGGACGAGTTTTTCTTTTGCTTCTCCCCATACTAAAGTTTCTGCCCAATTTCCCAAATCTGGTTGATGACCGACTAGAGCTATACATCGGTCACTCTTAGCATTTTGTTGCCATTCTTGTAGCCAGCTGACCCAAGTGTTGATATCACCATCGGGAGCTAGACTGGTAAACTCTTCAACCTGGGAACTGAGACCGACATCTTGGAGGATGGCGGCAGTTTCTTTTGCCCGTACCAGGGGACTAGACAAAATCAGGTCGAAATGCAAACCCTTCTGGCGAAGTTGTTTTGCTACTTTATCAGTTTTTTGACGCCCCTTATCTGTAAGCGGACGTTCTTCATCATTGGCGTAAGCCTCGCGATCAGCGGCGATGCCGTGGCGAATCAGATACAGTTCCATGCCACCCTGACTTCTTAGAGAAGAGCCGATACAAAGCAATTGAAAAGACTCTATTTTACTGGCTTCTGGCTAAAAAATTACCGATCTGTCAGCTCTCTCAATTCTTTTAGTCAGTATGAATCGGGTTGTCCTTGGGGTTAACCAACCGCAGGAGCTTTTGCTTGATTTGGATATCAAACACTTCCCATTTGAGCTTGGCATACTCAGCGTTGTCGTTAAAGCTGCTCAAAAACCCCATGGGAATTTCAAAGCCGCCGGCCATCATTCGTCCACCGCCAAAGAAGCGCCCCTGACTATCTTGACCGAAGGCTTCTTTAATGAATTCGTCGGGGTCGAGTGTGAGTTTGTTGGTTCTTAAGGAACCAATGACAACTTCTACTTCTTCATCTTCGTCGTGAACAATTCCATAAACTACAGCGGTGTGGACATTTTCTTCGGTGACTAGAAAGTCAGCGGCTTGGGGAATGGCATCTCGATCTTCGTAGCGGAGGTAGCCCACACCAGCGATCGAGAAGTTGTTTTGCACGACGCGATTTTTGAGCGATCGCTCAATGATATCCATCACTCGACGCGATCGCGCCGTTTGAAGTACAGCATTGAGCAGTTGAGAGTCGTAGAATCGACTGAGATACCCAGCCGCTAAGAAATCTTCTTCCTGCGCCTGCATCAGCCGATTGGTATCTGATCGCAGACCATGCATCAATGCTGTAGCGCACTTCACATGTTCGCTGATGCCGCTGTCTAGCTTCAATAACCCAGCCTGAATGTACTGGGTTAATATTGTTGCCGTGGCTCTCGCGTGAGGGCGAAGGTCAGCAAATTCTGACTTTAAGTTTCCTTGAGCGCTGTGATGGTCAATAACCACCAACAACGGGATATTTGCCTGCTTCACCAAGGGCATCAATTGGCTGGTTGTCCCTTGATTATCAATCAGAACACAGCCCTGGTATACAGATAAATCTCGATCTTTTAGAGTCTGGACACCCCATCGTTTAGCGGGTAAGTTGGTCAACTTGACCAGTGCGATATTTTCCTGGTGAGACAGGGTACCAGCATAAACAATGTCACATTGGATATCGTACTGCTGAGCTATGAGTTGGTAAGCCCAAGCACTAGAAAGGGCATCTGGATCGGGGAAATCTTGTATGACTATGAGCTGACGCTGACTGCGGTGACGCTCTAAACTTTGTCGTAGCTCTCCTATCTTGGGATCGGGTGAGGATTCCAGCCATCGTTTCTCGCGGTAATTGCCGATGCTGTTAGCGGTCTTTTTGATAGATGACTCCATCAGTTGAGATTCAACGGCGTCTGTTTCTGAGCTTGACCCAGCATTAGGAAATGAATTTTCGAGAGGCGTGAGCGAGTTCGATGGCATGTTAGGTTGTGGTATAGTAAGCGATGCTCTGGCTATTTTCCGCACTAATCGACATTTTGAATGGCAGTTAGCTAGAAATTAAATTCGCGATCAACTCACCTTCTATTTTCCCCAAACAATCCATCATCCATATACGGCCGATTGGCCGAATTTTCCGGCTATTACTAGACGGTCAAGGTAAAAATGTCTCAGTAAATCTACTCAATAGCGATCGCATAAGTGTTAAATCCCAATCACATATTTTCGCCACTCCTGATGCAGTCCACCTTTAACGTGTTTAGCGACTTCAAAGTGAAGGCTACTGTAGGGTTTACGGGGTTGATGCCGCAACGTCATATTGGCTTCTTTGGGAGTGCGACTGCCTTTTTTGACATTGCAGCGCACACAGGCTGTGACGATGTTCTCCCACGAATCACCTCCATGACGAGAACGAGGAATCACATGATCTAACGTTAAGTCGTCTCCCGTATAACCACAGTATTGACAAGAGTGACCATCACGGTGGAGTATATTTCGTCTGGTCAGAGGAATTTCTTTATAGGGTACCCGCACGTAATGGCGCAATCGAATAACCGTAGGGAGGGGGAACTCTGAGTAGACGCATTTGCCGTTATGTTCAACCTGCTCCGCTTTCCCTTTGATCAACAAGACAACCGCCCGTCGCCAATTAGTGATGTTGAGCGGTTCGTAGGAGGCGTTTAACACCAGAACCTTGCCCATTTGTGATCTGAATTAAGAGAATAGTTTCCCAGATAGTAACACAGGTCTCTCTTGCTCGGTTATGACTGATTGCTCATTAAGATAGTTGCCGGGTAAGCAACTTGAGGAGGGTGAACAGCATAAATTCAGCACGTACTCTATAGGTGGTGTTAATCGTTAAAGTTGAAACGCTACATGTAGAGTTTGGGTAGCTGATTTTAATCGTCCAATTTTCTGCCAGTGAGTAGATAAGTAATCATTTCTCCCTTCCCTTTGACTTGTAAAGGGTAGCGTTCTTCAAGTAGATACTGTTCTCGCAATCGCTCATAGGTAGCGGCTGTAACTTGAATGCGGCCAGGTATACCGTGGGATTCCATACGAGAGGCAGTATTCACCGTATCGCCCCACAGATCGTAGCTAAACTTTTTGATGCCTATGACACCTGCGACAACAGGGCCACTGTTGATGCCAATTCTGAGCCTAAAGGCATCACCTGTCTCGGCGTTGTACTTGGCAATTTCCGCTTGCATATCCAAGGCCATTTCAGCGATCGCTTGAGCATGATCTGGCCGAGGCGTTGGTAAACCAGCAACAACCATATAGGCATCGCCTATTGTCTTAATTTTCTCTACACCATGCCGCTGAGCCAGTCGGTCAAACTTCGAGAAAATGATATTCAGAATTTCCACGAGTTCCGTGGGAGATGTTAAGGCTGAAAATTTGGTAAAGTCAACCAGATCGGCAAACAGAACCGTTACTTCTTCAAAACTTTCTGCGATCGTACGATGACCCCGTTTCAAACGCTCTGCTACAGGTTGGGGCAAGATATTGAGCAGTAAGAGTTCCGCTTTTTTTCGGGCAACGCGCAGGGCTACCTCAGCCTGTCTGCGCTCTGTAATATCAGAAACGGTTCCCTCATAGTGGAGTACAGCGCCCGTGGCGTCTCTGACTGCACGTATGTTCTCAGAAATCCAAATAACACTACCATCTTTACGATAAACCTGAGATTGAACGTCCGATAAGATATCCTCCTTCTCCAAAAGAGCCGCTAAATCGTCACGGCGCATCGGTTCGACGTAGAGTTGCTGCCCAATATTAGTAATCTGATTCATCAGTTCTTCTGCATTGGAGTAGCCGAAGATTCGTGCTAAAGCGATATTAGCGGTAAGGTATCGTCCGCTAGGAGTCGCTTGGAAGATACCCTCGCTGGCATTTTCAAAGATCCCGCGATATTTTTCCTCGGCTTTTCGCAGTGAATCTGCTATTTTCTGTTTCTCCTCAATTTCTTGTTGCAGCTGTAAATTTTGCGCTTGTAGTTCCTTCTGTAAATTTCTGATGGTTAGGTGAGTGATAACTCTGGCTTTCACTTCTTCCTGCTGTACAGGCTTGGTAACGTAGTCTACTGCTCCCAGATTGAATCCTTTAACTTTGTCTTCCGTATCAGAAAGCGCCGTCATAAAAATGACCGGAATGTCTTTGGTTGAATCCTGGGCTTTCAGGCGGCGGCATGTCTCAAATCCATCGATTCCCGGCATCATCACATCCAACAAGATGAGATCTGGACGGGCGTATTCCACCTTTTGAATAGCGCTTTCGCCATCCTGAGCTACCAGAACTCTAAACCCTGAATCGGTTAAAAAGTCGAACAGCACACCCAGGTTAGTTGGGTTATCATCGACAATTACAATGACCCCTTTTTTATTTCCATCGCTCATTTCAGTTGGTTTTATTGTCCGAAGGAATGAGTATAAGTAAGCGATCGCACATCGAGTTTCTAGTTGGGTAAGTTATTAATTACTATTGTCAAATTAAATATTGATTTAAAGTCAATTTTTTCATAAATTTATTCTCCATTTTTTCTGACTAAGAACTAATAAATAATCTCAAGTTCGGCAAAATTGCTTCAAAGAAAAGTTTTCACTTCTTGTTAGTAGTCATACTAAGTTGCGTTCAAAGCTAGCATTTTCTCTGCCCCTGCCCCCCCGGCTCTTGCTATCTACTACGTTTGAATACAACTCATTCAGGACTTACGCAGAACCTCTACATGTAGGGTGGGCAGTGCCCACCCTACTACTAGCAGTAGCGTTTAAATCAGCAATTTGCGTAAGTCCTGTCATTATTAGTGGTTGGTTGCAAGTGACTGGGGAATGTATCTTTAACAACTTTCATGCCACAGCTACGTGAAAGCTGTGATCTGAGATCAGCAGACACACCAATGTAAGAAAACTTTATCCTGGAGCAAACGGTCGAGCAGGTTTTACAATAATGTCGCCGTGCTGAGTTACATCTCGTTTGGCAAGAGCGATCGCCTGATTGATATCGCCTCGGTGGATGCAACCACACAGCTTGATATTATGGGCTAAACCCACAAAAACACAGCGATCGCGACCTGACCCTTTGGCCTGATAAAGTGCCTGATCGGCAGCAGCGATCAGTTCTTCAGGAGAGCCTTTATGGCAGGGGACGGTACAAGAAATGCCCACACTGACAGTAACGTACTCACTGACTGGGGATAGGGGATGAGCGATCGCCAATGTTCTCAGTGACGACCGAATTTCTTCTGCTACTTGGATAGCCCCTTCTCCATTTGTATTTGGTAGAATCACCGCAAATTCCTCTCCCCCATAACGAGCGACTAAATCAGCCGGACGCTTGACAGCACGCTTGATGGCTTGGGCAACCTGCTGCAAACATTCATCTCCTGCTTGATGACCTTTGCTGTCGTTGTAAAGCTTGAAACAATCTACATCACACAATAACAAAGACAGTGGCATCTGCTCTCGAATCGAGATACGCCACGCTAGGCTCAAGCATTCATCAAATCGACGCCGATTAGCGATCTGCGTCAAACCATCGATAGTTGCCAAGCGTTGCAGTTCTTGGTTAGCATCTTGCAGCGATGCTTCTGCCTGCTGGCGCTGCTTAATTTCTCGTTGCAGTTGGGCATTTTGCTTTTGGAGAGAGCGTTGTAGCTTCTGGATCGTCAGGTGAGTTGTCACACGAGCAAGAACTATTTCTTTCTGAATTGGCTTGATGATGTAGTCCACTGCCCCAAGCTGAAAACCTCTAACCACTACTGCTGTCTGGGAAAGTGCCGTCATAAAAATCACTGGGATGTCTTTAGTTAACTCATTGGCTTTCAAGCGGTGACACGTTTCAAACCCGTCAATTCCAGGCATGATGATGTCCAATAAAATGACATCTGGATAAGCAGATTGAACAGTCTGGAGGGCGCTTTCGCCATCCCTAGCCAATAAGACTTCAAAGCTAGCATCAGTCAAATAATCAAACAGCCCCTGTAAATTTGTGGGGCTATCATCGACGATGAGGATTGTACCTTTGTCAGAATCTTCAACACTCATTCGTTCCCCGCCATATACTTTCTAACAAATTCCAGAATTTGTTTTTCCTGAAAGCCTTTAGCCAACTGACGCAGCTGCTTAGCAAACGGTATAAATTGCTCATCCAACTGTTGAAGTCTCTTAGCTTGCTCCTGGATACCTCTAATGTCGCCCATCATGGCTAGTTCATACAAAGCAGTCAGTTCCTCCAGTGGTGGAGCGACAAAAGAGTTTTGAGCGATCGACTCTGGACTATTCGACGCAACCCTTGCGGGGGCTACTGTGGATTCTTGACTTGGGGCACCTCTTGTGGATGTCTCTAGTGGCTTCTCATAAACCCATTCCAATCCTAAGTGTAGGCGTAGCTGTTCTAAAAGTTTTTCTGCCTGCACTGGCTTGGAGATAAAACCATTACAACCGGCCGCTAAACATTTGTGTTTGTCAAAATTAGAAGCACTTGCTGATGTAGCAATAATAATAACCTCTTTCAGGGTAGGCAATTGCCGTAGTTTTCGAGTTACCTCAAATCCGTCAATTCTTGGCATTACCATGTCGAGCAAAATCACATTAGGCTGAAATTTAAGCGCCTGATTCAGACAGTCTTGCCCATCTATCGCTTGTGAGACTTCAAATCCTAAAGGTGAGAGCAGGTCAACCAGAACAGAGCGATTTTCTTTGTTATCGTCCACAACTAGCACCCTGTACTTCTCCTCTTTTAACCCAATGATGTTACGTTCGTCAGTCTTGACAACTTCAACGGCGTCCGAAACTTCTGGTAAATCTAACTCCAGCCAAAAAACGCTGCCTTGACCCAAGGTACTCTCTACTTTGAGTTCTCCACCCATCAACTGCACTAATTTTTGGCTGATTGATAGTCCGAGTCCCGTGCCTTCTACTCGACGCCGAGGGTCACCTATTTGATGAAACGGTAAGAAAATTTCTGCTAATTGCTCTGGTGGAATGCCGATGCCAGTGTCTTCCACAACAAAGCGCATTTTTCGAGGAGATGACTTTGTGACCCTGTGACCTTGTAAAGGTTTGTTTTCTATCCAAAGGTCGGAGTTGGGAAGTTCTCCCTCTCTCCCTCTCTCCCCCTCTCCCTCTCTCCCTTTCTCCCCCTCATTTACATAGCCGACTTTGAAAGTTACCCCGCCTTTGTCTGTAAATTTGACGGCATTACCGAGGAGGTTGATGAGAACTTGCCGCAGTCGTTTTTCATCACCCTTCACCCAGTTAGGCAGTGGTGAAAATTTTTGGTAGTTGAAGGAAATGTTTTTTAGTTCGGCATGGATGCGGACGATTTCGATAATGCTGGCCAGAAAATGGGGAAACTGAAAATCACTGAGGTAGAGTTCCATTCTCCTGGCTTCGATTTTGGAGAGGTCTAAGATGTCATTAAGCAAAGTCAACAGATGTTCACCACTTTGTTGGATGATAGTCACCTTCTCCTGTTGCTTATCCGTCAGGCTGGTTTCTCGTCTCAGAATTTGGGCGTACCCTAGAATGCCGTTCAAGGGAGTACGCAGTTCATGGCTCATATTGGCTAAAAATTCGCTTTTGGCACGATTAGCGACTTCAGCGGCAACTTTAGCCTGCTTGAGTGCTTTCTCTGCCTGTTTGCGATCGCTAATATCCCGAAAAATTCCCTGAACAATTTTTTGCCCTTGGACATTCACCACGGTAGCGCTAACTTCCACAGGCACCGTTGTACCGTCTTGGTGACGTAATTCCTGTTCTGCCTGAAATACCTTGCCTGCCTTGATATGTTTCTTGAAAATCTTGGTGTATTGTTCGCGCCGTTCTTGGGGTTGAATCTCCGTCAGATCTAGTCCAATAATGTCCACCCTGGAGCGCCCTAAGATCTTTTCTGCCATCCGATTGGCGTCTAAAATCATCCCCGTTTCTGCGTCTACTGCGATGATGGCATCACCCGCTGATTCGATCAGCAAGCGATACTTTTCTTCAGTTTGTCGCAGTGCCGTCTCTGCATGTTTGCGCTCGGTGATGTTTCGGTTGTACCAAATTCTGCCGTAGTAGTCTCCTGATGCAGACAGTACTGGTGCTGAATACACATCTAAGATGCGCCCATCTTTGAAGGTCAGTTCGTAGTAGTCAGTTTTAGTGGTATTGGTGTAGAGAAACTCGACTTTTTCCCGAAATTCCTGCGGGTATTTGAGTTGGTAAAGCATCCACTTGAGCAACCGTTGCTCATCACCGGATTTGATTACAGATTCTGGAATTTGCCACAACTCACAAAAACGCTGATTGTAGGAAGCTACCTGACGATTTTCATCAATCACGAGAATCCCGTCGATCGCTGTTTCTTGTTGGGCTTTGAGCAAGGCATTACTGCGAAGAAGTTCCTCCTGTGCTTGAGAACGCTCGATCGCAATTCTGGCAAGTTGAGTAGCTTTAGCCATTAATTCTTGCTCTTGTCGGATGGGTGTATGGGGTTCGCTGTAATACATGGCAAAGGTACCCAACACCTTTCCTGCGGTAGAAAAAACGGGCATCGACCAACAGGCTCTAAGTCCGTGAGCAAGCGCTAAATTACGGAAGTCTGCCCACAGTGGATGAACCGCAATATCCTCAACGATTACGGATTCTCGCCAATAAACGGCTGTACCGCAGGAGCCAGCATAAGGCCCAATCGTCATGCCATCGATCGCTTTATTATAAGCGTCTGGGAGACTGGGAGCCGCACCATGGCGCAAATTAACCCCATTTTTGTCCAGCAGGAGGAAAGAACACCGCATCTGAGGGCATTGCTTCTCAATCCACTGAGCTAGTTTACTCAAAACATCTCCTAGTCCTGCTCCTTTGGCGATCGTTTCGAGGATATAATTATGTTCTGCCAATAAGGCTTGTACTCGCTTGCGTGCCAAGAAGCTTTCCCGTTGGGAATCGCTAATATCACGTCCCTCAGCAATCAGCAGCACCACTTGACCTGTTTCATCTTTGAATGGCTTGAGCGAGAAGTCAATGGTGATTATGGTGTCATTGGCACCTCGAACATCTACCTCGTAACGAACGAACTCACCTCGACAAGCTGTGGCGATCGCTCTTTTAACCCGTTCCTGAGTTTCTAGGGAAATCGTCCACCACCGTACCTCCCAAAACGGACTGCCCACGATGTCCGAGCGCTTCTGTCCACTGAAATCTAATGCTATTTGATTTGCCTCTAAGAGGGTACCGTCGGTTCTCAGTAATCCGGTGAATTGAAATGTCTGCTCACAGATAGCGCGCAATCGTTGCTCACTCTCTCGCCGTGCTTCTTGGGCCCGCTTGCGCTCAGTAATGTTTTCAGCAACTCCTAAAATCTGATCGGGCAAATCATCAGGGATTTTGGCAAATAGAGTCTCTCGGCTTTTGAGCCAGTACCATTCTCCATTCTTGTGTCTGATTCGGTACTCAATCTCAAAGATTTCACCAGCTGTAGCCTTCTTGAGGCGTTTAAAATGTTTGGTGACTTTGCTAAGGTCGTCAGGATGCAAAAGATTCGGCAACCAGTCCGAACCCATGCCAGTTATGTCTGAGAGTGTGTAGCCCAGCATTTCGACCAACTGCTGATTAGCGTAAATAATAGTTTTGGCAATCAAGTCATAGATGTACACAAGGCTTGAAGTTATCTCTAGCATCCGTTGAATGAAATGCTGATTTCCCTCCAAGGTCTCTTGGGTCAGCTGATGAACTTTATTTTCCTGTTCCACAGACCTATTTTTCTCGGTTAATTTTTGCGATCGTTCTGGCTTTATCAAATTTATATAAAATGGACATAATTGATACTATAAAATATTTTAAAACCTACTTGTATATCTATCAGGCATAGTCCCCATAGAGACATAGATAGTTAGTTTACATATTGTTAGGTTTTTAATTTGTTGGATATTTTTTGAGCATTGTTAAAACAGTTCTATACGGCTTGATTTATTCAGTAAAACGGCTCAGTAATTAGCCGAAGCAGTAAATTAGAAGAGAACTAACACAGTTCGTAAGAGTAAGAAAAACAGCGGTGGAGTACAGAAAATTTGACTTAACTGTTGACTCTTCGACTTCGCTCTGGGTCAAGGTTGATCTTCGACTCTTCCAGGACTTACGCTGACCTCTACATGTAGGGTGGGCACTGCCCACCCTACTACTAGCAGTAGCGTTTAAATCAGCAATTTGCGTAAGTCCTGTCTTCGACAAGCAAGAGAGCATCGTCGGCTCAGCCTTGACCTTTGAAGCACCATCTGTAGGGGCGTATAGCTATACGCCTCTGCCACATATCGTGTATCGAGCGTAAGTCCTAAGGGTTTAAGTTGCATCCTCTTTCTTGTACAACTCATTTAGGTTCGCTAGACATATAGTTTTTAGATAGGACTGGCACAATTTGAACGTGTAAACTCTATTTCCATTAGTAGGATGGGCGTTTACCCTACATGTAGAGGCTTTGCGTAAGTCCGATTAGTGTGATTGAGGAGTGTAATTATATCATGCAAGATCTCAAGCCAACAGCTGGTGTAACGTCAAAACGGGATAAAGGAGCAATTTCAAAGCGTCTCAACGCTTGGGGTAGCCTTTGTCAACGTGCTTGGGTAGAAATTGATCGAGGGGCTTTGTTCCATAATGTGCAACAACTAAGGAAGCTTTTAGCTCACCCTACCCAATTGATGGCGGTGGTAAAAGCGGATGCCTATGGTCATGGGGCAATAATGGTAGCTCAAACGGCGTTAGAGGCTGGTGCTAGTGGGCTATGTGTGGCTACGTTACAAGAGGGAATTCAACTCAAGGAAGCCGGAATTGAAGCACCAATATTGTTGTTAGGGGCAATTAATACCCCAGAGCAAGTTCACGCGATCGCTCAATGGCAACTGCAACCCACTATTTGTACCCCCCAGCAAGCCCTAGTTTTCTCAGACACGCTCAGTGATATCAAAAAAACACTACTAGTACATCTCAAGTTGGACACGGGGATGTCGCGATTGGGGATGCCCTGGCAAGAGGCATTACAGTTTGTTCAACTGGTACAGCGGTTGCCTTATCTGAAAATTGCCAGTGTCTACTCTCATCTAGCTACAGCTGACAGTCCCGATCCGACGGTGATGAAATTGCAGCATCAGCGGTTTGAAGATGCGATCGCTCAACTTCGTAGCGCTGGAATAACGCCACCCCGTCTGCACCTGGCTAACTCAGCGGCTACCTTAACAGACCAAGCGCTACACTACGATCTCGTTCGTGTGGGACTTGCCTTATATGGTCTCTACCCAGCTGAACATTTGCGAGAAGTCGTAGACCTCAAGCCAGTCATGCAAGTCAAAGCGCGAGTAACGCAAGTAAAAACGATTCCCCCTGGTACTGGTGTCAGCTATGGTTACCAATTCATCGCTGATCGGCAGATGCGTGTGGCTGTAGTGGGTATTGGCTACGCTGATGGTATCCCTCGCAACCTGTCCAACAAAATGACAGTATTAATCCGAGGTCAGCGAGTGCGGCAAATTGGAGCAATTACCATGGATCAGCTAATGCTCGATGTCAGTGAAATACCAGATTTGCAAACTGATGAAGTTGTGACTTTGATTGGACAGGATGGAGACCTTCTTTTTTCAGCTGACGACTGGGCGCAAACATTAGGAACAATTTCATGGGAAATTCTTTGCAGCTTTAAACATCGTTTGCCGCGTGTGGTAGTCGGTTAGCCTGAGACTCCGCTAGCTTGAAAATAGGGAGTTGGGAGTAGGGAGTAGGGAGTCGGGAGTCGGGAGTCGGGAGTCGAGGAAGAAAGATTTTCATTCCTTGGTTGTGAGCGCAGCCATGGTACCTAACTTCTACAGGACTTCCGCATGGATACCACATAGAGTAGGGGTGAACGGCCGTTCACCCCCACATATGGAGGTTCAAACAAAAATTTGCGTAAGTCCTACTCTAGTTAGCGGGTTCTTAATTTCAATACCCTCTGCCAAGCTCTCGGCAGAACCTACAATATCCTGGGAGTAAGTCCCCTCCCTACTCTCGACTCCCGACTCCCGACTCCCTACTTCCCAACTGATTGCTAAGCACGCCAAACTTGCTCCAGCACAGCTTCGGGTTTGATGTCAGCGATCGCACGGGTTGGGGATTGCACGCTAATAAAGCGAGGTTCGCTATCACCGCCTGCTTCGTTAGCGCTTTCGGGTAGTAGCTTTTTCGCTTCTGTCGCCCCAAACAGACCAATAGTGTAAGTTCCAACAGCTACGGCTAGATGCAGGGGCGCACTCTCGGTACATAGCATCAAACTCGCTCCAGCAATCATCGCTGCCAACTTGCCGATATCCCCTGGTGCCGTACTCTTGAGTTCAAGGCGGGATTGCTTCAGGGCAGTAGCCCATTGAGTATCCTCCAGTCCTTCAAGTATCACAATCGGGAGATTGGGCTGTTTTTGTTGAATATCTTCAATAATCTGCTGCCATTTCTTGACCGGGTAAATCTGATCGACGCCTTTCACCTGAGTTGGTTGGCTGGAACCGCCATGAATTAGAACGTAACCACTTTCAGTAATTCCCAGCCGTTTCTGTTCCTTTTCTGCCCACTCAATGTCTTGTTTCGGAACACTCACTGCTAGTTCTGGACAAGGGGAGTTAATTCCGAAACCTTGTAGCAGTTCATGGTACATCTGGGCAGCATACTGCTCAGTTTTGAGCGGCACGGCGTTGGTGAAAAACCACTTAAATGGATTGGCGTCATAGCCAATTCGCAGAGGAATGCCACTCATCCAGAGTAACAACCCGACCGACCATCGGCGTCCTACTGCCACAGCAGCATCGTACTCGCGATCGCGAATCGTCCCTAACAAATTGCCAAAATCTGCCAGACCATTGCGGTCTTTAAAATCAAACGTCAGAACTTCCTTGACAGTCCCTGAAACCCGATACGCCCCCTTTGCTCGCGGTTCCACAATGACATCAATCTCGGCATCGGGGTAATACGCTTGGAGGTCATCGAGGGTAGGAAAGAACAGAATTTGGTCGCCAATTCCACCAGGGACAAGGGCTAGTATTCTCATCTCAATTGCTTGACCGTATTGATCAGCTTCATTTTAAGGGACTAGGGAGTGTCAAATACCTAAATACCTATTATTAGGTAATTACTTGTATCCCAGTAACACAGGAGGAAAATTGTGTACTTATTAATTCCAGCAGCAGGCATGGGGCGGCGGATGGGAAGCGATCGCAATAAGCTGCTCTTAACCCTGCTGGGTAAACCTTTACTTGCCTGGACTCTCCTAGCTGCGGAAGCGGCGCATGATATTCGCTGGGTTGGGATTATCGGACAGCCAGCTGACTACTCAGATGTTAAGGCAATTATGGCTGAACTTTCCCTCTCTAAACCCATAGAACTAATTAAGGGAGGAGAAACACGTCAGGATTCTGTTTATAACGGCTTGCAGGTGTTACCGACAGAGGCTAAACACGTGTTAATTCATGATGGTGCAAGATGCTTAGCAACACCTCAGTTGCTTGATCGCTGTGCCGCTGCTGTGCTGGAGTGTCCGGGTTTAATTGCTGCTGTGCCAGTGAAGGACACCATTAAAGTGGTGAACCAGACGGGTATTATTCAAGAAACACCAGACCGACAAAAGCTATGGGCGGCACAGACGCCTCAAGGATTCGAGGTGCAGCTGTTGAAGCAGTGCCATGACCAAGGCCGCGATTTAGGCTGGGAAGTTACGGATGATGCGGCGTTGTTTGAACGATGTGGATTGCCAGTCAAGATTGTGGAAGGAGAGGAGACGAATCTGAAGGTAACGACACCTGTAGATTTAGCGATCGCAGAATTTATCCTTCGCCAGCGCTTAGGCGCATAACTCCAACCTTCCACCATTAAACCCAAGCTCGCTCATATTGAACAGGCCAGATTTGCTCGTGTCCGAGTTGCTTGGCGGCGCGAAGGGGCCAATAAGGATCGCGCAATAGTTCCCGTGCTAGTAACACTATGTCTGCCTGACCTGTGCGGATAATATGGTCTGCTTGTTCAGGGGATGTAATTAAACCAACAGCTCCTGTCGGGATATTGGCTTCATGTCGGATTCGTGCAGCAAACGGTGTCTGGTAACCTGGGCCAACTGGTACCTTAGCACCCGGCAAAATGCCTCCTGAGGAACAGTCGATTAGATCCACACCCAAAGATGTAAGTTTGTCGCTCAAGGCGATACTCTGCTCAATATCCCAGCCATTTTCTAGCCAATCAGTTGCTGAGATACGTACCCAAAGTGGATATCTTTCAGGCCAAACCTCTCGTACTCCTTGAACCACCTCTCTCAGAAAACGGGTACGATTTTCAAAGCTACCACCATACTCATCGTCTCTATGGTTACTCAGTGGTGAGAGAAACTCGTGTAGTAGGTAGCCATGTGCTGCATGAATCTCAACGACCTTGAAGCCCGCTTCTAGAGAGCGCCTAGCTGCTTGTATGAAGGCATCAGTAATTTTCTGAATTCCTTCAATACTCAGGGCTTCAGGGATTGGGCTATCTTCGTTGAATGCGATCGCACTCGGCGCAACCACAGGACGCCAACCCCCTTGAGATTCATCAACGGCTTGCCCTCCTTCCCAAGGACGAGCGGTGCTAGCTTTTCTGCCGGCATGAGCCAATTGGATACCAGCGATCGCTCCAAAGTTGTGAATTGTTGCCACAATTTTAGCCAGAGCCTCACCATGTCCATCAGACCATATACCCAAATCCTCTGGACTAATTCGCCCTTGAGGCTCAACAGCTGCTGCCTCTGTCAGCACCAACGCCGCACCACCTACCGCACGACTTGCCAGATGAACCATGTGCCATTCATTGGGATACCCATCTTTGCTGGAATACTGACACATGGGTGCCACAGCAATGCGGTTACGAAAGGTGACTTCACGAATACTGAGTGGTTCAAATAGATGTGTCATTGCATTTTGCGAAAGTGTTATGAGTTAAGTAGTTAAACAACCACTTAACTAAAAAGTACTGAACGCCCAGGATAAAGTCAAGTAGTTATTTAACCACTTGATGATTGTGTTTTTTACTTGTAGACTGTTGGTATGGCTGAAAAACAAAGCTATGACCAGCGAACAAAAATTTTTGCGGCGCTCTCCGATCCAACAAGGTTGCAGATCGTCGAGCTACTGACTGCTTGCGAGGAGATGAGTGGTTCAGAGATAGCCGATAAGCTAGGCATCAGTCTAGCTCTGTTTTGCCATCACTCGAAGACGTTAACTGAGGCGGGATTAATTAAGCAACGAAAAGAAGGAACTACTAAGTACAATTCACTAAATCATAGTTTGCTCAGAACCTGCCTTGAAAGTTTTACAGGTCTCTAGTCGAACAATTGAAGTTAACTCTTCCCCCGCTTAAAAGATGGGGATTTAATGTTGTTGGTTGTTGGTTATTGGTTATTGGTTGTTTGTGTTTTTAATAAACAATTAACAACAAGTTTAGAAGAATTTTCTTCTCTTGATTCTGTACTCTAGTATATGTAGAACGTTGCCACTTAGATTAACTTTTTCATAAGTTTTTATTACTTCTCCTCCCAAAGCCTCAGGAATTTTTCTACTAGCAATATTTCTCCGATCAACAGGATATATAAAATACTCACAATCTATATTTTTATCTGCCCATTGTTTGATTGCCGTTATTGCCTCCAATCCATAGTTATTACCATGAGCGTTTTTTTTGAGCCAGATACCCAATTCTGGCTGCTTATCAAGATTATGAAGCCCAGCACACCCTAAAAATTCCTGTTCTTTTTTGGCTAAAATAATAAGTTGTAAGTTTGTTCCATTTTTAAGTCCTTTTATAGATTCATTTATGAATAATTCAGTTTCTGCAATAGTTTTTGCTGACCTTGGGTATGTGTAGGTAGTGATTTCTTCAGTAAATTCTGAAAAAATATTTTCCTTATATTCCATTGTTATGGGTTTGATGATCAGACGATTGGTTGAGATTTCTACATGGCTTAGGTTCATAGCCTACTCATAGAACAGCAAAAATTTAAGACAAAATATTCAATGTTCAGCAGCAGTTAAAAAGAAATTTTCTCAAGCTAAAGTTGTGAAGATTTTGATTATCCCGACTAGAGAACCTATTAACAAAACCAGAATAGATAAAGCATTTATACCAAAACCGAGTGCCCGTTTTTGAGCAGCTTGATAGTAACCCCAGGCGTATAAAATGCGTCCGATGATCCAAAGTGCACCAATTCCAGAACCCCATATTGGGCTGACAAACAGGGAGAATAACCATAAACTTGGCAAAAACAGGACAAGTTGTTCTAGAGTGTTTTGTTGAACTCGAAACACTCTCTCAAAATCTGGATTTCCTGAAGTCTGGGGAGGAAGAACTTTATACTTTACTCTAGCTCTACCCACATTGGCTGTAAGCACAAAGAAAAGCAGTAGGGTAAGAACAGTCACCAAGCTGGGAAAGAGCAGGGTTTTCAGTTCAATCATGTTATCAATCTTTAAAAATGATTCTAAGCTTTGACCTACTCTTTCACTATACAGCGAAACAATATTGGTTAACCGTTTATGGGTTCGACAATCGACCCCATAAACAAGATTGTTCCTGTCTGATTATCACGAATCGCAAAGAAAAAGGGGCGATCAACACTCATTTCAATCGGTGAACCTCTTACCGCACCCACTTCTGTCACGGCTGCCGATTCTGTACCTTCTTCATTCACTTCCACAAAAGTCTTATGTTTCACTTGATCAATCCAGAGAGATGACGGAGACATGGCAGAAAAATCAGCTCCTTTTGCAAAAGCCATCTCCATTCCTAGAGCTTTCAAAGTATCCTTTAGTTCGATTGAATACTCGCATTTAAAGCGGGGTAAACTCATGGAAATTCCCGCCTCATAAGGGGTGAACTGATTGAGCCATTTCTGCCAGTTTGCCGCATTCAGGTTTTCATAAAAGGTTTTGAGGCTAACTCCTTGATTGGGAAGAAAGATGTACATACTCAATCTCCCCTGCCCATAAGGCAAGCTGACAGCCTGAAACATTTCATTCTCATAGTACGGAAAGTACCTCAACTTCTTCTGGCGCATCATTGGGTGCTGCTTTTGAGTGCCGTTGAGGAGAGTAAAAGGACGGTTTTCTGTTGCTTCTTTAGGAAATGGCTCTGTCCAGTTTCCCTTAAAATAAATGGCGTTGAGCAGAAGAAAAACTACATTTGGTTCAATTTGATCAACAATTTTATGAATCTTTCCATTAGTACTCTGCTTAACCCAAGCGTTAATCACCGATGGAGCAGTAGGAGCACCAAAATTAATATTTTTAACTTCTGCTTGGTAGTTATTCTGGATTACTTGTAGAAATTTTGGCTGGAAAGGCTCATTTTCTCTAACCCATAGAGAGTTGGCTATAGAGATTTGAACTGTTGGATCGGCATTTTTTAGGATAGTTTTCAGGAAGGCATTAGCTTGATTAATTTCCTGAGAACTCATTCCTTGTAATTCTAGAGTTTGACCGATCGCTTGCTGAGTTTGGCCGCTAGAGCCGTCATACAGCATATCTAGGGCTATAGCAACACTAGCCGGAGAAATAAAAATATTCTGGTTAGACTGTTTTTTGAGTATTTCTGAGAAAAGCTTGAAGCTCAACCGGGTGTTGGCTGCAACCAGCTTGGTATTCACAACTTCATTAGAAGCTTGTATACTTGCACTCAGCTTTGTATTGGGAGTAACTATACTGAGCGGTTGCTTTGCATACAAAACTTTAGCCAGACCAAGTACACTCAGGCATATAGAGGCGGCGAGAATTACCCAATTTCTGCTCTTCATCGTACTAGCAATCAGCGCCTCAGGCGGGTAGTAAATCCTAACTGAAAAATCGGGAGTCGGGAGTTGGGAGTTGGGAGTCGGGAGTCGGGGAAGAAAGATTTTCATTCCGCAGTTGTGAGCGCAGCCGATAGTGACTAACTTGTTTTAACTAGTGCACGGCTTGTGTAAGGGAAATATTCCTGACTACCTTGAATCCAAAAGCTTTTCCCAACGTACACACGACGATTGCCATTAGTGCGAGGGAATTCTGTTTTTGAATTGATCGTGAGTTTAATTGAGAGCTGTTTGAGTCTACGGAAAGGATCCATCACTAGCATGGATGCCAAAAGATCTGGCTAAGCAGCCAGATAGACTTCCTGCGACTTACTGCCTAAAAGCTAGATCAATCGTTTACACCCTGGGGGGTTTCCTCATATCGTCAACGTCTCCTCCAACACTCTGCTTTTCTAACATGCGTTGGCTTTGACCTGCAAGGAAACTCGGTCACTGACATTCGAGACTTCGGTTGTACTGTTCATTCTGAACCACCAACCAGCGCCTCAGGTCGATAGTATATTTTAGCCTGTTTAAACCGACACAGAGCTTCTGTTAAGCGATCGCATTCTGCAATCAAACTAATCCGCACGTACCCCTCACCTGCAACCCCAAAAGCATTCCCTGGCGTTACAACAACACCCGTTTGCTGCAAGACATTGAGAGCAAAATCGGTTGAACCCATTCCCACCGGGCAAGGCACCCACAGATACATTGTCGCTTTCGATTTGGGAATATCCCAACCCAGCTCACCTAACCCTTCTATGAGAAAATCACGACGGCGACGGTAACGCGCTTGGACTTCATGCACGTAGACATCCGGTAGCTGTAAGGCAGTTTCAGCAGCCGTTTGCAAGGCAGCAAAGATGCCATAGTCCAGATTTGTTTTTAATGTCCGCAACCCTTGAATAATGTGGCGATTTCCGACAACGAAGCCAACGCGCCAGCCTGCCATGTTGTAAGTTTTCGACAAGGTATGAAACTCCACGCCTATTTCCTTAGCACCGGGAATTTCTAGCAAGCTAGTAGGCTGATAACCATCAAAGGCCAGCTCAGCGTAACACAAGTCATGAACGAGTAAGATTTCGTGCTTTTGAGCAAAGGCAACAATGTCTTTAAAGAATTCGCGAGGAGCTGTAGCGGTTGTTGGATTACTGGGATAGTTGAAATAGAGCATCTTTGCTCGCTGGGCAACATCGTCGGGAATTGCGGCTAAATCGATGAGCCAGTCATTTTCGGGTTTCAGAATTAGGCTGTGGATTGTACCCCCAGCGATTACAGGGCCGCGGAAGTGAGCGGGATAAGCGGGGCTAGGGACTAAAATCAAGTCACCCGGATTGATATAAGCCAAAGCCAAGTGAGTTAGCCCTTCTTTGGAACCCAGTAGAGGTAACGCTTCACTATCTGGGTCAAGCTCAACATTATAGCGGCGGCGATACCAACTAGTAATGGCACGGCGGAAACTAGCTGTTCCCTCAAACGGGGGGTAGCCGTGATTGGCAGGGTTTTGTAAAGCAGCGATCGCGGCTTCGATTACTGGCTCAGGTGCTGATCCATCTGGATTACCCATCCCTAAGTCAATTAAATCCAGTCCCTGCTCACGGGCACGGGCTTTCAGTTCATCTAAACGAGCAAACACATAGGGAGGCAAGGCGCTCAGACGCTTTGCTGGGGTAATCCAATCTAAATTCATCAGAAAACCAGGCTTTCCTGTACTTAAAGAAAAATTATATCGGTATCCTAACGAGACCGCTCAAGTGATATTGCCAAAGTTAGAAGCGATCGCCGTGGCAGTCAAGTTCTTGCTGTTAAAAAGCTACGAGAGCTTAAGGTACTCTTAACAACTGTTACAGATACTTGGGGGGAGGTAGTAGCTAACTTCTTCCCCATTACCCATTACCCATTACCCATTACCCATTCAAGCTAAATGTCTGATAACGCGGCAAGGGTTGCCTGCGGCGACAACTCTAGCAGGTATGTCTTTAACCACTACACTACCAGCCGCGATAGTGGTGTCATCACCAATAGTGACTCCTGGACAAATGATCGCACCACCTCCAATCCAGACATTATTACCAATTTGAACTGGAGCAGCAAATTCTAGACCAGACAGACGCACTTCGGGATCAGTTGGGTGAGTAGCCGTGTAAATCTGTACGGCAGGACCGCACATTACCTTTTCACCGATGTCAACCCGATTACAGTCTAGAATCACACAGCCAAAGTTCATATAGAAACCATCACCTGCGAAAATATTGCTGCCGTAGTCGCAGTAGAAAGGTGGCTCAATCTCAATAGTTAACCCGGCTGCGCCAAACAACTCAAAAAGAATTTGCGATCGCCTTTCCTGCTCTTGCTCCGTCGTCGAGTTATATAGGCGAGTGAGACGACGCGCACTTTGACGTTGGGCTACTAGCTCAGAATCAGTAGAGCGATACAGCTCACCTGCCAACATCTTTTGTTTTTCTGTTTTGTCCATTTCTGCTTCTTTATTGAGCAAGCGTTCTCGCCTGTTTGACCATGGCAATTAAGGTATGGTGGGCATCTTCGGCATCTTTTAGAACATGATCAAATTCAATACGTACAGGTACAGATGCACCATTAACTTGTGCCATGAGATTCATCCCTTGGGCATCAATTGAAAGCATTTGGGCGGCTTCTGTATCGGGAGAATTACCATAAGTTTGAGCATAGATTGCTACGGCATCAGCATGGTCTTCGTTCATGTGCTTACAAATGCGTACGCGATCAGCGTCGGCGAAGCCATCGCTCACTTCTGGGGAGAACTGTTCAGACATAGTGTTCCTGTTCCTACATTTATAAAAAAGTGTTGTTTGCCCTAAAAACCAGCCGACAAAAACAAACTGTATAAGTTTTTGAGTTACTGCTGCAATTGCTGCACAAACTCAGCAACGACAGCAACAAATTCAGCGGTTGACTCATAGGGTAAAATATTTCGACCAGAAATTTTCCGCCCCTGGCCTTGAGGCAGATGCTTGAGGTACTCAGCTACTCGTTGATCTGGTGTTTCCGCTTGACCTGTGCGGCTAATACTAGTAGCTTTCTCTCCTACTACTACTAACGTCGGCCTAGAGACAGATGCGATCGCTTTCTCATAGTTTTGTCGCCAGAACCCTGCCAGGAAGGAAAAAACAGCATAACGACTGTCGAGATCGACAGCACCGCTTCTGAGAGTATCTAACCATTCGTCCTCCACTACTGAGCCATCAGCCAACAGTTGACGCTCTGTAAATGATCGCAAAAATTGACGACGGCGGGCGTAGCGATAGAAAACACTGCCCACAGGAGAGTCTAATACATTCCAAGTCAATTTTCGCTGCCAACTAGGAGTTTCTTTGGTCATTACCGCCCAAGCTGGAGGACCGGCTAGAACTAGTCCATGAAGGTAATTCGGCTCAGTTTGCTTCTCCACAAGCGCCAGCGCTACAGATAACTCTGCACCTTGAGCCAGCAAAATTACAGGTTGTTTAACGATTTTTTGCAAAAAGTACTGCAACTGCTGTGCCCAATCGGTTGGAGTGTAGGCCACACGAGGCATGTCACTCTCGCCACATCCGAGCAAATCTGGATTGTAAATCGGGTTGCTATGTCCGGTTTGATGCCACTCTCGGCAGAACCGATGCCAAAAGTAGCGAGATAACCCGACACCGATAGGATGCAGCAATACTAAAGGGATACTGTTATCAGCAGTTGAGGCTGTTGAAGGATAAAATTCGTAGGCACAACGGTAGTTTCGCCAAGTATAAAACTGTGAAGCGGGAAAAGATACAGTCATTGCTGTCAACTTAAAGAGAAAACCAAGGGAAGGGGGACACAGGAGATTGTCCCACTCTTGAGTCATCTCCCCATCGTTTTTTGGGTCAGCTCGTAAAATAGCTCTTAATATTAGTCTATGGGCATTTCAGTTGACGCTGATTAAGTTACTTTTAAATCTAACTAGGGAGGGATGTAATTTAGGGTGTTAATTTCTCATACTGAACTTGTTAGGTAGATCGAGATAAACGTTGCCTTATTTGAGGGAAAGTGGAGAGTAGAAACAGTCAGGGACATCAGCAAGTAGAGTGTTTTTGACCTCTACCTACTCAATGTATTTTTTAGTGTTCATCAATAACAGGAGTCTCAAATGAGCATTGAAGATCGGGCAGAAGCAGTTGCTAAAAATATTGAAGGCAAAATCCAAGAAGCAGCTAGTGAAATCACTGGTGACCCAAAAGATAAGGTAGAAGGTCAAGCCAAGCAGGATGAAGCTGCTGCGATACATTTGAGAGAAGATCTCAAAGATAAAGCAAAGGAAGTAATCGACAGATCTTAGTTGAAATCAGGAAACAGACCTTAAAGAGTAGAGGATAGAAGATGATTGTTTAATAGGTTGGTAAGACCTTAAATCATTTTCTACTTTACTTAAGTTATCATTCCCGGCAACAATTTATTTTTAAACATTCTAGTGTAGTAAGGCAGAGACAATTAACCTGTAGAAATCTCCACTTCTCCCTCTAGTCTCTAGGAGTAGGTTAAAAGTGTCTACCAAGCTACACTAGGTACCAACCGATTAGCAGTAGAGGCATCAAGCTTCTACTGCTAATCGGTTGTATTATGACTTACTCAAATTCACAGATTCAACGCTAGATGTAGGGGCATATGACCATATGCCTCTACCGATTATAGAGGTTGTGCGTAAGTCTTGTGTTTATTAGCTTTTTGCGATCGCTTAATGGGGTTTATCCAGTTCTCTAGTAAACTACAGCACTGCTCAAATGAGTTCAGTCCATCCATCATCTCCTGACTTCTAATTCTTAGACACCACATCTAGTAGGAGCGAATGGCTACTGACCTCCACAAATAGCGGTTCAACCTCTAAACGAGAACCTCTATCATGCTCACCAGCCTACCTAAAGTCAGCGCCAGCTTAATGATCAAGAACAGGGGAGTAACAGGGACAACGCCACTCCTGACGCTCTTGAGCGTTGCTAGCGCCCTGCTATCGGATTCATCCTTGGAGTCAGTAGTCCCACTCTCTCAAATTTTCAACCAGGAGACAGCCAATGAGTTTCAGCCATTTGACTGAAGCTTTTCAGCCATTCTTCTGATGCATTTCTACAAAAGTCATTTGTATGATCATGCGAGCCTTAAAAAGCCTTCTCATAGATAGTTGCCAGAAGTCTTTACAGAATCTTTAGTATTTCCTATAAGATCTTTATATTTACTTAACATAAGTTTACAATTCTATAGAAGAGACTATAAGGAAATCAAATGACAATTACACCGAACACTGGTGGAAGGAAACCGGAATAAATGAGACGGATTACCAGCTATCAAGCCTTGTGGAGACCAGTGGAAAATAAAGGACACTTCTGGTTTACCTATTCTGACGGTGATAGAGAACGGACTATGGATTTAGATCCAGAGAGCTTTAGGACAATGATGAAGGTTCTAGACACCGATAAGCCGATTTTCGCAGACCACAGCACATCTGTAATCGCTGTCAATTCGCAGCCAAATGACTGCAAGGTAAAGGCTCTGTCTTAGCTGGATACTATCTTCAAATCAATAGGAAATACTAATGTATTGGTTATGGATATCTTATCTCAAGTTTAAATGGCTGACCTACTTAATAAACTCAGGCGAACTTTATCAAGTCTTTAGAAATTGCTGAAAGCTTGCACAAGTTCGTGATGAATTGACCGATGCCAAATTCAGACGGAAGATCCAGTCAACTGGGATACCAGGTAGTTGGGGTAATCAGTGGGTTAAGTGTTCTCACCCCTCACACAAGTTGGCGATTCTGTTGAGAAAATAACGTCGAAGCATACCCTCTCTTTTAGGGAGAAAGTAAGTTTTGCCTGCGCCTTCATACCCTTTACCCTCTAATCCCACAATTTTTGCTGAGTAGCCAATATTTGAGTTTCCTTAACCTAGACCATTCTTGAGTTGATGTTTGATAGTTTGTGCTGCTGCTTGGCACAGCAGCGCAATTTAGAACAGTTATCCTATATGGTGTTATTTTCTCTTAATTACTTAATGGGAGATGCACATTTAATCATTTGAAGTGACGCTGGAAAATTTTTGTTTGAGAAAACTTTAAGAAACGATCGCAATATCTTTAACCCGTGATTATAATATTTCTTTATAAATCCTAAACTATGTATACACTTAAGGTAAAAGACTAGAGGAAATCAGTAGCCAATGGAAATGAAACGAATTACTAGCTATCAAGCTTTATGGAGACCACAAGACAATAAAGGTCACTTCTGGTTTACCTATTTTGATGGCGACAGAGAACGTACTATTGATTTAGATGCAGAAAGCTTCAGGATTGTCTTAGAGATTCTTGACACCGATAAACCAATTTTTGGAGACCATACCACGGCGTCTGTCGCTGTTCACTCGGCACCGACAGAGATAAAAGTAGGCGCATGGGCTTAGAGGCATAAAGCATGGGAAAGAACAAGTTACGTTGGTTTATGTCCATCTACTTAGCTCGTCTAAATGAAAGTAAACGTCAATCCACATAACTTGCTATAAGTCCAATTTTTACTTCCAGAACTACCAGTTAACTTTCAGAAAAAATAGGGTTTACTATTGAGCGGCATCACTAGGCTCAGGAGCTTACCCTGCCAACTATCTTAAGATCGCATCCCATAGGCTTCTAGGAGTGGGATGAATTTTGAATTTATGTAATTTGCGATCGCTCGTTACTATTAGCGCACAGCCCTAGGCGAGTTCAGCAATCTATATCGAATGAGAGATGGTCTACACCTTTTTCAAAAAGTGAGTAACATTCTGATGAAGGAACTCTATTTTTGTTAAGTGAGACCTTTTGTTCTGTAATACTAAGGTATGACGGTGTATTACCATCAAATATAATATTTCAAATGGCTAATATGAGCAACAAACTCAATCGAACTTTATCAAGTCTTTAAAAACTGTTAAAAGCTTGCACAAGTTCGTAGTCAATTAACTGAGCGCGCCGAGTGCGATCAATTGCCACCGGGAGTCGGTTCCTCTGGGATGAAACCATCCTAAAAAGCATCTGCCTGTTGAGTCGTCAGTCCTAGTCGTGCCTGACAACGTTCCACGTAAAGTGCCGCGATCGAGTCATCGGGATTTTGTTCTATCACCTGCTGGAAATATTCCAATGCCAGGGCGAATTCTCCCTGCTGCCACGCCTGGATGCCAGAGTTGTAGAAGGATTGAGATTGCAGCTTTGCTACATCTAACCACTGAGTTGGCGTACCTAAAATTTCGTAAAGGTCAAGAACTATGCGCTTTCCACGAGGCGTTACACGGTCAACCCAGCGACAAGGATAGGACGTTAGCGGGAGGTGGGGAGAGAATTCCTCGTTGCTGTGAACTTCAAGGTCTGTTATGTCTAAATTGGTTGTAATATGGGCAATCGTCGTATTGCTGGCAAGGATTGGACAGTCGTAGAGCTTAGTTAATTCTTCCAGTCGTGCTGCTGTGTTGACGACATCACCAATTACAGTAGAGTCCATGCGTTCATCTGAGCCAACGGTACCGATCAAGCCAATGCCAGAGTGAATGCCAATGCCAATTTTAACTGGCTCATCCAAGTTGTACTGATAGCGATCGCGGTTAAATTCACTCAACCTTTTCTGCATCATCACAGCAGCATTAATGGCATCTTCTGCGTGGTTATCGAGGCGGTCAAAAATCGCTAAAATTGCATCTCCAAGGAATTTATCAATAAAGCCGTGCTCAACAGCAATAGCCTGACTCATTTGGGTAAAGAAAACATTCAACCACTCAAATATTTCCATGGGAGATTGAGATTCAGCAATAGTACTAAATCCGCGAATATCGCAGAACAAGACAGTAAGTTTTTCTTCCCTAGCATTTCCTAACTGAATAGATTCAACGCCTTTGGGAGCAATACGGTGTAGAAATTGTTCCGGCACAAACAGCCGAAATTTTTCTGAAATATAGTCATTTGCCTCCCAGGCGGCTATGATTTGTTGCCGGGATTCCTCCTTTACCCGTCGAGTCATTTCTGACTGTAATTGTTGCGATCGCATCTGAAATAAGCGCAAGATGCTAGCGATTTTGGTCAAGAGAAGTTTACTATTAATCGGCTTAGTTAGATAGTCATCCCCCATCATCTCCAGCCCTTGCAACCGAGATTCTTCATCATCTAAAGCTGTGATAAAAATCACCGGCACTGTTTGCAGCTTAGCGTCTTCCCGTAAGCGACGGCAAACTTCAAAGCCGTCCATACCAGGCATCATAATATCCAGTAAAATTAAATCAGGAATTAACTCAACAACCATTTCTAATGCTTCAATTCCTGATTCTGCTAGTAGAGGAATGTAGCCTTCTGAAAGTAATAGATCTTCTAGCAGCAATAAATTAGTAGGGTCATCATCGACAACCAGAACCCGAGGCGTAATATTTAGCATAAACCTAACCAAAAATCTATAAAAATAACGTCCGCAAATAGCGCCAAAAACGCTTATTTAGGTAGATGCTAACCCTCGACACTGGGACTATGTGTAAAGTTTCAAATAAGATAAGAACCTTTGAAATCACGTAGTTGGCGTAAATACCCCGGAATCGCCTTTTTCTTTTTGTGGCGTAATTTTTTTACAACCTTAATGTTTAAGGAAGAATTAAAGTTATCACAAAGCGTTAACCTGCCTGAAATTCAAGCACTTGTGTCCGAAGTACCAATCTCACCATCGACCAAACAGTGTACTGTAGTAATGAGTTTTTCTAAATCTAAAGGTTTGCTTAAGTAGTCATCGGCACCAGCTTCTAAACAGCGATCGCGATCGCCGGCCATTGCTAGCGCTGTCACCGCAATTACTGGAACTCTCTGCCAGGTAGAGTGAGCTTTGAGTTGACGAATTAGCTCAAATCCATCGACTCCCGGCAGCTGGATATCCATCAAAATCAGGTGCGGTAGCGACTGAGGCTTTACCCAAGGAGAGTCAAGTACCTCTAACATCGTTTGACCGTTGTCAATCAGCTCAACAGTATAGCCTTCAAGTCCCAACACTTCAGAAATCAGTGCTTGGTTGAAAATTTGATCTTCCACAATCAAGATACGTTTCGCATGTTGTGGTAGTTCATTTTTGAAAAATGAAGAACCTTGCTCTTGGTTGTTACCCACCCTGATGTCGGCAGCTAAACTAGAGCGCATTTCAGTTAGGGGCAGCCAGACGCGAAATGTACTCCCACTATTTTCTAGTGATTCAACTGAAACTGTACCGCCGTGGAGTTCCGCTAGCCGCTTGGTTAGAGATAAACCTAAGCCAGTGCCCTCATGACGCCGTGCTAAGGAAGAGTCTATCTGCTGAAACGGTCGAAACAGTAGATGTAGCTTGTCTTTTGAAATTCCGATCCCAGTGTCTATGACTTCTAGGCACAGATACGGTGTACTGGAATTGACAGGACTGCGATCGGGCCGAACTTCCTGTTTGAGTTGGTAACCGTAGGCAAGACGTCCCCGCAGCTTTACTGTGCCTTCTTCCGGTGTAAATTTGACAGCATTGGAGAGGAGATTAATCAAAATTTGGCTGACACGACGCTCATCTAGGAATGCTTGCTTTAATCCGTAGTCAAGTTCCAGCGAGAGGGCGATTCGTTTTTTATCGGCACGCGGCCCAATCATTTTTAGGCACTGGTTACATAGCGTCTGGATGGAGACAGGTGCTAGATCTAGCTCTACCTTACCAGCTTCAATTTTTGACAAATCCAGAATATCGTTAATGAGTTGCAACAAGTGCTCACCACTTCTGGCAATTGCCTGAACATGCATCAGCTGGCGAGGCGTCAGGGTATTGCCAGTTTTTCGCTGCAACAAATCTGAGAAACCCAAAATACTGTTGAGGGGTGTCCGCAGTTCGTGGGACATGGAGGCAAGAAATTCTGATTTTAGTTGAGATGCTCGTTCTAAATTCTCATTGGCTCGACGGAGGTATTCTTGATCTTGAGCCCGTTCGATCGCGACTCCCAACGTGCGGCAAGCTGCCAGTAACATATCTTGTTGTGGGGCTTCCTGAAGTTTCTGCCCTGAGCGAGATTCTAGAGTCAAGACACCAATGATCTTGCCTGTGGCACTAGGAATAGGAAAGATGCCCAGTTGACCAATGCCTGGGTGACGAAACGCAGGCACTGCTTGAGGATGATTTTTGTAATCATCGACAAACAAAGGTTTCCCCGTTTCCACAACTTGCCAGAGTAACCCTTGACCGTAGGGTATACCTTGATTGAGAAGGGATTCCATCTCGCTGACAGCTACTGTGCCGTAGGTGGCAATAAACTGAGTTGAGATCTCGTTGGTCAGCATATTAGCCCAAGCATCTTTGCCGTTACCGCTAATCACCTTGACATCCCCAAAAGCTGCCCCCATCGCCTCTACCAGATATGAAAGTGCAAACTGCCCAATTTCCCACAATTCTCTGGCCGGTTGCAGTCGTTCTGTAAGGTCTTGCAAAAATCTCAGGCGCTTGATTTCAGCGTTCAAACTCGTCTGCATCAGCATGGCGTCCTGTCGGGCTTGCTGTATGAGCGTTACGTCACGAAAGGTGAGCAAGCGACCACCAGCAGAGGTATTAGTGGCGTTAGCCTCTACATGAATGCCATTGGGTTGTTCTAGTGAGAACGAGACATTGTCCCTATCGGTGGCTAGTAAGGTCGATAGAAGCTGTTCAGATTGCGTACTAGACCAGTAGCCCTGGGCAACAATCTGAGCGCAAATGTCCTTAAAATGGGGTTTTTGAGCTAACCAGTTTGCAGATAGTCCCCAAAAATGGGTTAATTGTTGATTGAACAACACTAGATGGTGTGATGGATCGAGCAGTGCGATCGCATTGTCAACTTGGTTTAGAATTAGCTGTTGTTCTTCCTTAAACTGCTTTAACTGCCGTTCAATTTGCTCAGGTTGCATAATTTTCATCGGCGTTAGTGAGATTTATATAGGGATAGTGTCATGATTCTCCTAGGTTACAAAACGTAACACTTCCAGAGCGTGAGCAAGTATCCCAGCCGCTTGTGATCTTGGACACCTTAAAGACGGATCGGGATCTCTCCGTAGTAATGCTCTCTGTCAAAGGACTAGTGTGACAGTCCAATAGAGGTAAGGAGAGTAGGATCACTTCCTTCTATAGGTAGATATGTTCAAATAAACAGCAGGCGCTACCACACACACTCAGTGCAGCAAGAGAGGGTTGTCATGCAAACGTTAAGACAGGCATTCGAGGAGCGCAATCTCATGGGAAAGTGGGCTCAGAAACTGGAGCAAGATTGGCGAAAACGTCTAGCCAGTGACTACCCAGATCAAAGCCCAGCAATTAGAGAAAGCATTGTACGCTGGTTAATCGGCGAGAACGTCGAGCGGTTTGACACGATGATGCCAAACCAGCTAGAAATTGTATCTCAAGCAATGGACTACCGCTATCGGATTTTGCGGCAGCGCTATCTGGGGGTAGAACCCGTCCGGGCTTATCGCAATTTGACCACTCGGTTAGCGAGTTTGGTGACGTTACGCAACAAAATCAGAACTTGGGTTTCCCTGAGTCGCGATCGCCAACGCGCTGTTGTAGATGTATTACAAGAAGTAATTCAAGAATTATTAAACAGCGATCGCTACATCCAAAAACAAATTTCCTGGATTGGTCAGTGCACTGACGACAGCCGCCTTCGTGAAGCCCTACTGCTGACCACCATTGAAGAGTATTGTCTGCGCCCGATTCGGAACCAACCTCTGTTAGTGTATCGATTTGTCAACTTTCTGCGTCGGTCTCAACGTGGGGGTATGACCCACGTACCAGAGGGAGACCAGGTACGTCTAGTATCTGAGGAAGTGACCCCAGACGAAATGGATGCACCCGTAAGTCTGTTAGACAACCAAGCGGTTGCTGAATATCAAGAGACTCAAGCCTTTGAAGAGCAACAGACCCTGAGAAAGTCTGTACGCCAAGAATTTGAAACTTACTTAAGGGAAAATTTGGGGTCAGAGGCAGCCGAGTGGCTGCGACTTTACCTCCAAGGTCAGTCTCAAGAAGCGATCGCGAAAGCTTTAAATAAGCCAATTAAGGAGGTTTATCGACTACGAGAAAAAATCAGCTACCACGCGATTCGTGTTTTTTCCATTAAAGGTAAGCCTGAATTAGTCGCCAGTTGGCTGGAAACTTCCTTGCAGGAACACAGTTTAGGGCTGACACCCGCTCAATGGGAGGAATTTTGGGAAAACCTGACGCCTCTTCAGCGCCAATTACTCGAGCAACAAAAAGCTGGAAAAACCCTAGAAGCGATCGCTAAAGACTTAAACTTAAAAATTAACCAGGTTATAGGCGAATGGAGTAAACTTTATTTAGCCGCTCAAGCTATACGAAGTGCGTCCTAAGCCGAGTTTAAATGGCGCGGTAGCTCCTTCAAACCAAGTTTCTGACCCACAACTCTCGCCCGAAATTTAAGCGTGGTTCACCTGGAGACCACTCGGGCAACCCCGTTTGATAACTCTGAGAACTTGCTCTCCTGGGGCATCTCACCAATCGCTACTCAGGGAAAGAGAAATTCTTATGATGCCCTCACCCAGCAACTCAGCCCAGTCCGGAATTCCCGATCAGCTGAGAGCACCTCATCTAAAGCTTCAGCTACTTTTGGCATTGATGCTGAACAAATGTTTCGGCTGATTGATAGTATTTTGCCCTTTGAAGCTTGCTTATATTACCAGTTTGTGCCTCTTGCTTTGGAAGGCAGACATCTTAAGCTGGGGATGGTAACGCCTCATGACTCCTCGGCCTTAGATTATGTCCGTCACATCCTTGCCTACTTAAATTGTTCGCTCAAGACAGAACCCATTGCTGCTGACGTCCATCAGGCAATGCTTTCTGCGTACTTGAACCATACCCATCAACCCTCGCCGCCCCCTCAGCCAACACCCCAGAATAATCCCAAAGATGCCCCCTCAGAACAAGCCACATTCATATTAGATGATGCTCAAGTAACTGAAAGCGAGGTTTGTGAGACATCCCAGAACTCCGAAAGTTCATCTTCGCCGAACCTTGAGGAAAATATTCCCCAATCTCCTTCAGTACAAACTCAAAGTACACAAGTGCCCAACGACTCTTCAACAAAGATGGCACCTACTACAGCTGTAACACCAGTACCAAAGGCTTCAGCTGCCGTTCAGACTTTGCCGCCATTAGAAGTAGAAGCAGTTTATCTGTCTCGTCCCTTTGAATTTATAGCAACGCTAGCGCCTCAGCATCTGCTTCAAGAATTATTAGGTCGAGTGTTAACTAGCGGAATCGGTCGGCTTTATTTTGAGCGGCAACCCGATCAAGGTCGCATTCTCTGGAGCCAAGATGGTGTATTACAGTGTGTTCTAGAAAAATTACCCTTGTCGGTATTTCAAGGTGTAATGGTGGAACTCAAGCGAGTCGTCAATCTACCTCTGATCCCAGTCATGCAACCTAAGCAGGTGGAGATTGAGCGACGCTATCAGCAAGAAAACCTGTTATTACGTTTGCGGGTAATGCCTGGAAGCTACGGAGAAGAAGCAACACTCCAGGTATTGCGAGGTGCTGCTTTAAAATTTTACCAGCGCCAACAGCTGGAAAAGCTTAGTCAGGATGCATTGACGCTGGCTCAACAGCTGCAACGAAAGTTAGATGAAATCCGCGATCGCACTTACCTCTATCCCACGCCGTTAGAGGCTTTGCCAGAACTGAACCATATGCTGGACCGTTTAGATAAACAACTCGAAGCGCTAGCTGATTTGCAGACGGATTCGCACTCTGACAATTCTCTAAGTTGAAGCATCTTCTTTCTGGAATGCTGTAAGTCGTTGAAAACCTCTTCCTTCATAAACTGCGTAGCTTTCTCATCAGTTGTCGCTTTGGCATAGGCAGCAGTCAACTGACGTATGAAGCCTGAACAGGATTTACGCCAATCTCTCATTACAAACCACCATCTGTAGGGGCGTATATCTATACGTCCCCACCATGGGTTGTTTTTGGGCGTAAGTCCTGATGAAATTACCCTACCCTTAAGAACAATTTTCTTTCTTCCCCTACTCCCCGTGCTCTGCCTCTTCTCCCTACTCCACCTACCTCCTCGACTTTCTTGAGCAAGCTGTACTAGCCTTCTTGAGATCAAATTTCATCAAATAGATGACATTCTTTATCATTAAAGGTATTTTTGAGAGAGAACTAGCAGATTTAGGAATTAGGCGTGGGTAACTTGAATACAGAAATCTCCAATTTCAGCTTAGAAGGTCACTTTGTCGGTTTTGTTGGTGATTTTGAGGAACACCCAAAGCGCATAAAAGTGTCAACAACAGAAGGCGATCGCTATATCAAGCTTTCCAAACAGCTGCGTAGCGAGTTACGTGGGGTTCTCCAAGCAGGAGACTGGGTACAAGTTTCTGGGGAACTGAAGCGCAAATCCAAAACTGGCGAAGTGAAGCTGAAAGCGTATCAGCTGAAATTAATGGTTCCTGCAAAGCGAGAACCTGTAGTTCAACCTCCTGCGGCTAGCCGTACCAAAGCCTGTGTAATGGTTTGTCAAAAGTCCTCTTGTCAAAAGCGGGGTGCTGGTGAAGTTTGTCAGGCGGTAACACAATCGTTGCGCGATCGCGGATTAGAAGACCAAGTAGCGCTCAAAGGCACTGGCTGCATGAAAGAGTGTAAGAAAGGGCCTTGTGTGGTGTTTATGCCAGATAAATCTCGTTACACTGGAGTTTCCCCTAATGAAATTCCGACACTTATAGAAAAGCATTTTGCCGCTAAACTAAGACCAGAACAAAGTAAACCTGAACTGTCTCCCGTCAGATGATTGGAGACAGGATTGTCGTTAGTTAGGTGAAGTGTAGATGATGAATTTACCACCGCCCGATCCGCGCTCGTCTCGTATCGGTCTTGATGAGGTGATCGGCATTATAGTTGCCTTCACCACTATCGGCACGATCTTAGTTGTATCACTGGGTCAAAAGGATAAGGTATTCAACTTCAACCGATTGCTCAACCCTTCACCTACTGATAGGGCGACAAAGACAACAACAGAGGCAGTACCAGTAGTGCCTTTACCCGCAGTAACACCGAAGGCGGCGATTTCTCCCACACCAGAAGCGATCGCTCCGACTCCATCTCCATCACCCGATACGTTGTTACCAATAGCACCAGTGGCACCAGCCACACCAACTACACCACCTGTTACCCAGAAGAGTGTACCCACTACTCCCCCCGTAGTTCTAGTGCCATCAGCTCCAAAACCTGATGTACTTACCGAAAAAAGTCCCGCGACAACTGTTCAACCCGTAAAGTTTTCGGATGTTCCTGAAAACTTATGGGCTCGTCCTTACATTGACGCTCTGGCAACGCAGGGAATCCTGAATGGCTTTCGAGATGGTACTTTTAAGCCCAACAGCTCCATTACTCGGGCAGAATTTGCTACCTTATTGCAGAAAGCTTTTCAGCAAGAACCGAAATCTAAGGGGTCGAACTTTCAGGATGTATCGGCTAAATTTTGGGCATCGCCAGCTATTCAGGAAGCTGTCAAGACAGGTTTTATGCGGGGATATCCCAACAATGTTTTTCGACCTAACCAAAAGATACCCAGAGTGCAGGTCTTAGTAGCTCTTGTCAATGGGTTAAAGCTGACTTCTACCCCTGCTTCCAAGGAGACTCTAAAGACTTACCAGGATGCTGCTCAGATCCCTAAGTACGCAACAGGACAGGTAAGTGCCGCTACAAAAGCTGGTCTTGTGGTTAATTACCCAAATCCTAAGTTATTAAATCCGAATCGAAATGCCACTCGTGCTGAGGTTGTGGCCTTAGTTTATCAAGCTTTGGTGAAAGCTGGTAAAGCAGAAGCGATTCCTTCTAAATACGTTGTCAAGCCTTGACCGAAAAGTAGATATAGAAATAGGGGGAGTGTTGAGAAGCATCTCCCCATACTTGCTGCTCTCAAGCTTTTTACCTGTCTGAGTTATTCTTTGCCTACTACTTGTCCTTTGAGCGCTTTAAACTCATCATTTAGCTCTTGGCGTGTCTCTACTTTGAGCAAGTAGCGGTAGACAAACCAGGCCGTGTAGCCAATCCCTACCAGCTCAAACGTAGGTGCCAATAGTGGAATGTCATTGATGGCATCCAGTACTGCCAGTGTCACCTTAACGGTAACAACGCCTGACAGAAGCAGCCCCACGGTGATTAAAGGTTTTTGATAATCTTGGAAGAAGCCGCCCACATAATCGGGCAATTGGGACAAAAAGTCAGTAACGGGTTGCACCCATTCTTGCCACGGCTGGTCTGTTGATGACTTAGGAGCAGAAGTGATCGTTATTGCACCAGGCTGTTCAGCATTGATAACTTCTTTGAACTCTTCTTTTTCTGATTGTTGTATGGGTTCCATATTTCCTCCACCATTACCTTAAGTAGGATATTTGATCGTTTGGGCGAGGCAGCTGGGTATAAATACAGGCTGACTGACTTTTGCCCATATTACCAAAAGTTTTCCAATGAAATGAGCAGTTATCCGGAACCGATATTACCAAATAACTTGAGTTCAAAATCATACAAGGGTGGGGAAGATAGAGAAGGTAAACCAGAACTTACTCCTCCATCTCCCTCGTTTCCTCTTCTTAGCTATGCATCGCTGAACTTTGCTCGTGGTAGCTGATGACTTTGGCGTAGTCTCCTAGAGCATAGCAAGCGACCCTGAGACTTGCTAGCGCCTGCTTTTCGACTCTCTGGTCAGGGATGGCTCGTGCAACACTCAACCGTTGCTCATAGTATTTAATGGCTTGGGCGTAATCTCCGATCGCGTCATAGGCAAATCCCAAGCTACCCAGGGCTTGTTCTTCTAATCGGCGATCGCCCAGTTTCTGAGCAGTCAATAGCCGTTGCTGACTATACTCAATGGCCTGAGAATAATCTCCTAGTGCGTAGCAGACGTTACAGATATTTCTGAGAATCTGTCCTTCTAGGCGAACATCTGCTAGTTCCTGTGCGATCGCGAGGCGCTGCTTGTAATACTCAATCGCTTTCTCATATTCACCTAGGGCGTAGCAAGCATTAGCGAGATTTCTCAGAATCTGCTCCTGTGTCTGGCGGTCACTCAAGGTCTGTGCCAGCTTCAAACTCTGCTGCTGATATGCCATTGCACGTCGCACGTCGCCCATAGCCTTATGTGCCAGTCCGAGATTGTTTAAGGCAGCAACTTCTCCTGGTCGGTCTTGGAGTTGCCGCATTAAGGTCAGGCTTTTTTTACTCTGCTCGATCGCTAATACATAGTCACCCAAGTGACGATAAGTATTTCCCAAAATTCCTAGTACTTGCCCCTCTAGAGACTGGTCTTTGATCTCTTGTGCGATCGCTAAGCCTCTAAGCGCGTACTCAATTGCTTTTTGGAAGTTTCCTAACGAATAAGCCGTCAGCGCCAAACTGCCCAGCGCTTTTCCTGCACCCCGTTGGTTTTGCCGTTCTGTATAGAGGTTCAGTGCCTTGTTAAAAAACTGGTTGGCTGCCTCAAATTGAGAGGTTTTTTGCTGTTCAATACCTTGTTTGAGTAGCTGCTCTGCTTCCCCTACCGTAAGTGGCACTATCTGAGCTGGCGCTTTATCTTGGCTACTGTTATCTTGCCGAGGAACCACAGTTTGATGAACTCCTCCTGCCATACGACATTTGTGTGTGTCGTCATAGCACTGCAACTGGCTTTTCATAATTGCCTCTCAAAATCTTGAGGTGTCAGGCTGTGTTCTTAAATTAGCTGCCAAGGATTCTGTTTTTAGTGCCCTATTTTTTTAGAGCATCGTAGCTATGAAGCAATTTTTTTCCCTGGCTTCCTCTTCGCCAGTAGCTGTCTGTCAATTACTGCCAACAGCCACACACCCTGAAATAATTAGATCGGCCTTTGTAGAGGATTGATTGTTAGTTCTTCAAAACTATAACATTATGGACGACACTTCTATAAGTCACTACCCTAAAAGTTAGCCAGAACTACTTCACTGTGCTGTGCAGTTGCTGAGTATGAAATAGGTTCAGTGCAGTAGACTTCGCAAGAGTTATTAGGACTTTCGATTAATTTCACTTTGTGGAGTTGGGCCCCCAATTCCTGGATAGGCTGTTGCAACAAATGACGAATATGGATAGCAATATTTTCAGCGGTAGGAATAACCTTGGCAAAGTAAGGAATGTCTTTGTTAAGAAACGTATGGTCAAACGGTTCAACCACATAATCTTCGACAACTTTTTGCAAAGCTCCTAGATCAACAATCATGCCAGTGCGCGGGTCAACTTCACCCTTGACAGTTACGTCCAAGTGATAGTTGTGTCCGTGACCATTTGGACGAGCACATTTCCCGTAAATTTCACTGTTTTGTTCGTAACTAAGGTCGGGATGAGCCAGCCGATGAGCTGAGCTAAAGTGGGTGCTGATAGTGAGAAATGCTTCCATACCGTTTCCTTGATAGTTAGCCCAAAGTTCTGGATGTTCAAATAGCTGAATCTCTACGAGGGGCAAATGAGGTGCTAATCGCTGCCAAATCACTCGTGCAATGTTTTCGGTAGTCGGTAGAGTTTGTTGAAATTCTGGCCAGATGTCGTTGAGATAACTATAGTCCAGTTGACTGGTGACTTCTTGTTTAATCACCTGCTTTACTTCAGACAAGTTTTGCACCATGCCATACTCATCTAGATCACCCGCAAGAGATACAAATAGGACGTAGTTGTGTCCGTGTCCGGGAAAGCGGGAACCGAGTCCAAATTGCTGAATGTTCTCGGCTTCGCTCAGCTCTGGTAACCAGTATCGGTGACTTGCTGAGAACTGAGAGCGGCGGTTAATGATGCAATTCATTGTTTCTGCAATCAATTAGAAAGTGTAAAGTTCCGTAAACTCTAACTTTTTCTAAGGATAACCGAATTTTGATCAAAAGGTTGAAAGTTGGAAGGTTGAAAGTTGAAAAAACCTGTAAACCTGCAAGCTACTAATTTTTCAGCATCTAAATCTTCTAATATTCGAGCTTGCTAGCTTGAAAATAGGGAGTAGGAAGTCGAGAGTAGGGAGTCGGGGAAGAGAATTTTCATTCTTTCGTTGTGAACGCTACTCATGGTGCCTGTCTTGAAAACAGAGAGTTGGGAGTAGAGGAAGAAAGATTTTCATTTCGACAGTTGTGAGCATTCGCTTATGGTGCCTAACCTGTAAACTGGCCAATTTTCAACTTGTTAGGCAAAATCTTTGACTGCATCTTGAGCCTCATAACGAAGACGATTAGCAATTCGGAAGAGTTCTTGACCTGTGTGCAGGTAGTGGTCATCATAGTTGAGGGTGAAAAGTTTTAACTCTTCTATGCCATCTCCTAACTGATTGAGGCAGTAGTAAAGGCTTGCTGCAGCACCAGCAACAGTAGAAGGATTAGGTTGAGAACGAAATGTTAGCTGAGCCTGATTGAGATAGTGATAACAGTCTTCTAGGTAAGCCTGGAATTCTGTCATAAGTTCGTCATCAAAGGGATCAGCGGAAAGTTCATCAAGTTGGGCTTTGAGAGGATTAAGGATGCAATTGATCAAGCGGTTGACAGGTCTATAGACATGCTGCAACCAGTCGCTGAGCTGTGCATCGGCATCTTGTGAGGTTCGCCGATGACGCTGGTAATGTTGTTGGGCACGAGCTGTACGCTGCTGGCGATTCTGTTGCTCTGGTTGAGGTAGTGGCGATCGCGAAAAGCGCAATTGTCGGTCGTAAGACCGACGGCGGTTAGGGTCACCTAGTACTTCGTAGGCGGCATTTAGCTGAATAATTTTCTCGGTGTCAGCGGTTTCACACTGACTATCTGGATGAAATAGTTTAGCTAGCCGCCGATAAGCTTGCTTAATTTCTATTGTTGTAGCCTTAGGACTGACATCCAGGGTTTCGTAGTGATTGGAGTCTAACATTTGATTGTTTCTAGAGATTTCAAGGATTAAATCTCCCCGTAAGAACCTACCGCCATAACGAAGGATGATCGCTCACAACCGTTAAGTCAGGCTTACGCCTCGCTTCGCTAACAGCGTTAACTCGGACTGGAATTTTGGGGAGCGGTTGATTGCGTATTACCCAACCAATCAGCACTACTCCCCATCCTAAGTAGGATGAGGAGGTATATTGTTTTGTGTTGGAGGTTACTCTTGAGGTGGCAGGTTTTCCAGTTGTTAGCCGTAGGTGTTTCCGTTCCCCGGATGGTAAGTTAGAAGGTTACTGTCTCTCTTTGAGCCTTTAACTTATGCTACGTCCTCACGCTGAGCTCCGATACGGCGCTAACAACTTTTAACGTTTAACACTGTTTGCTCGTTAACCCAAAACCGCTTCCAGTCGTGGTTCTGGGTCTTGAAACAGGGGAGTGCTTAAGTAGCGTTCCCCAAAGCTTGGCTGAATCATCACAATCAGGCGTCCCTCATTCTCAGGACGTTGGGCGACTTGAATAGCAGCGTAGAGAGCAGCTCCAGTAGAAATGCCAGAAAGCAGTCCTTCTTCTCGGGCAAGACGACGACCATAAGCGATCGCATCATCATCGGTGACAGCAATCACCTCGTCAATTAGTTCAACTTTCAGGACTTGGGGAATGAAACCAGCACCGATGCCTTGGATTTTATGTGCTCCTGGACGACCTCCCGAAAGGATGGGGCTGTTAGCTGGTTCAACTGCGATCGTGCGGAAACTTGGTTTCCGTTGTTTGATCACTTCAGCTACACCAGTAATCGTTCCACCCGTCCCTACTCCAGCTACTAGGAAGTCCACCTGTCCTTCGGTATCCTCCCAAATTTCTTCAGCGGTTGTCTCCCGATGAATTTTGGGATTAGATGGATTATTGAACTGTTGCAACATGTAAGCATTCGGTGTCGTAGCGACAATTTCCTGCGCCCGTTGAATAGAGCCACCCATTCCCTGAATTCCTGGCGTCAGTTCCAGCTTGGCACCATAAGCTCGCAACATAGACCGACGCTCTGTACTCATCGTGTCTGGCATCGTTAAAATGAGTTGATAGCCTTTGGCAGCTGCTGCCATTGCCAGAGCAATCCCAGTGTTTCCAGAAGTCGGCTCTACCAAAATTGTTTTTCCAGGGCTAATCAGTCCCTGATGTTCGGCCGCATTGATCATGCTATAGCCGATGCGGTCTTTAACCGATGCCGCCGGATTCATTCCCTCCAATTTCACCACAATGCGAGCTAAACAGCCTTCCGCTTGGGGGATGCGGTTCAACTGTACCAAAGGCGTCTGACCGATGAGTTCTGTAATATCTTGGGCAATCCTCATGATTTTAAAAAAGTTGTTAGTTATCAGTTGTTAGGAATTAGCTTTTGGAATAAGAGGCTGTCCCCAAGCATTAATTCCGGCGTATCCCACCTACTCCATTTATAGCCTGCCAGTCTAACCACTTTGGATAGAATGTTTAGTAAGGTTTTTAGTTACAAGTTACTAACGTTCCACACTTACACAGATGAGTTCTAAGTGACAGAACTTTTTTAGCTGCACTGCCGCTATTTGAATAGGTGAGAGGTGTGCTGAGGCATAACAGCAACTACTAAGTAGATGGGCATAAATAAACCTAACTTGTTCTTTCCTATGCCCCATGTCCTCAAGCTTCGCTCCAGCAGACCTAGCCCTACGAGTGATTTAATTTCACCCACTTACTTATTTTTCCATACACCTTTCCCAGATGCTGCAACTATTAGACAAACTGCAACCCAGCGGCATCCGTCTTTCCTAGATGTAATACATGATGTCTAGCTGACGTCTGGCATCTCGCTTCTCACGTAAATCTTGGAGTGTGTATGAGCGCAAGACATCGTGAGCGCGATCGTGGACTTCCTGCCAAACTTCTCCAATTACAGCACTTTCCACTGAATTGGGTGAAGTATTACTCTGAGACGCTTTTGAGTCTGAACCTTCTAGGCAGTTGATGACATCTAGAAGCGTAATTTTCCAGGGTTCCCGCCCCAGGACATAGCCCCCCTTTGCACCACGCTGGCTACGCACTAGAGCGCCACGCCTCAATGTTGCTAACAGCTGTTCTAGATACCGATCAGGGATGTTTTGCTGAGCCGCAATCTGCCGGATTTGCAGTGGCTCCCCTTCGTTGTAATAACTTGTTAGTTCCAACAGGGCTAGAAGCGCATACTCTGTCTTGCAAGAAAGTTCCACAGGTGAGATGTCAGTGTGAAGGTCTACCTCTCCAGTATACTCCGGTTCCCCACTGGTGTTTTCAGGGTTGGGATCATGAAATAAAAAAGCCTCGACAGAAGCGAGGCTAGACAATCAACCTATGATTTTTTCCTAGCTATTAGCTAGTTTTTCTAGAAGGTGAAGGTAGTTCTGAGGGTACCAATTACAGCGTCATCATTGTCCGTATCTTGACCAGGAGCGGTAAGCCAGATGATACCTGGAGTAACTGAGATATTCTCTGTCACCTGATACTTATAGAATCCTTCAAAGTGCCAGGAGTTGTCACGAGCAAAGCCTTGGTTCCCACGAACTGTAGAATCAGCACCTCTTAGAGTCGGTTCTACACCGGCAAAGAAGCCCAAAACGTTGCCTTTCTTACCAAAGTCAGGGAAGGCCAATCCTCCTCCGTAAGTCCAGATATCAGCCGTTCCCGTGCCAGTAATGATTGCGTTAGTGTAGGTAGCAAAGCCACTGAGTGAAATTTTGTCACTCAGGCGGAAAGCCACCTCTGCGCCATAGGAGTTAGTTACAACTGGGACATCGTTATCTAGTAGTAACGTCGGTCTGTTGGCTAACCTACTACCAACCACTCGGCCATCTTCGCCACCACCAAGGTCAAAGATGTCGGTACCCGAGTTGTGGTAACCGTGGACATAAGTTACACCAACGCCGACCCGATCGCCGAGATTAAAATTCAGCTGACCTAGAGCGGCGTAATCTCCATCAAAAAGACCTGCTTTTTCATTTGGATTATTTGCCCCAAAATCGTTCCCCGCTCCTGCCAGGTAACCTACGGTCAATGTACTCGGTCCCAAGATACTTCTGAGCGGACCTACACCAAGGCTAATCGCTGCACCTGCACCACCACCGATGCGATAGATGGGGTTTTCTGAAGCAAAGGTAGAGAGGGCACCATTACCACCGTCATAGTCCTCGAAATAAGGGTTGAGGGTAGGAGCGTAATCGCTATGAATCCCTCCCGTTGCAGCCAGGTAAATTTTCGAGCTGCCAAAGTTGAAGTAGTAGGCCAACCAGTCTACTACAACACTGTTGTTGGAGCTACCACCAGTGATGTTAAAAGTCTGTTGTCCCTCGCTTAAAATCTCTCCCAAAGAATCACTGAATCGATTACCCAGTTGAGCATTACCAGCTGCCAGACGAGTAACCAAGCGGTCTCTGCCGGTGAAACTTGTGTTGAAAGTCAAACGCACCCTGTCTTGAAAGACCGTATTGTTTGAAACGTCTTGGTTAAACTCGTCAGTGATAGCAAAGATTGCTTCACCCTGAAGCTTGGTAGTTGTTGAGAACTGATGCGCCTCGAGGAAACCGACACGGCCTTCTAGTTTATCTACCCGGCTTCCTAGGGTTGCTAGTTCAGTCCTGAATTCATCAATCAAGCGCTGGAGTACTGCTAAGTCCTCTTTTCTAACAAAGTCAGATGTATTAGAGGCAATTAAACGCTCGACTTGTTGCAAACAGGCGTTTAAACCTGCCGCAAATTCATAGCGAGAGAGCGCTCGGTTGCCGCGATAGGTACCGTCTGGGTAACCAGCAATACAACCATAGCGCTCAACAAGACTTCTCAGTGCTTCATATGCCCAATCGTTGGGTGAGACATCACGCAGTTGAGTAACGTTGGTCACCTGGCCTTGGGAGTTGGTGTTCCCTTCGCGGCTGTAGTTGTTGATTTGATCTAAAAGATTGTCCGTGTTTGCCGGGGCTGCGGGAGTAACTTGAGCAACTGTTGCGTCTGCTGCTCTTGGTGTCGTAACCGTTTGAAGTGATGCTTCAGCTGCCGGAGCCGCTGGAGTCAGATTGCTAGAGGTTACGGTAACTTTGGCAGGAGCTTTAGCTTCCGCCGCCTTTTGCTGCACTTGGGTTTGGTCTACGGGGGCAGTTTTTGTCGCCGCGATTGGAGAGCTAGTTGCTGTAGTGTTCTTTTTACTCAGCTGGGCTTCGGGAGTTTTTATTTGAGCCGCTTGAGGTTGGCTTGCTGGTGTCGCTGTTTGGCTCTCAGCTGTCAGTAAGCTTGCGCTATCGGCTGGACTCACTACCGCCGCGATTGGGGAGCTAGTCGCCGTAGTGTCTTTTGCAGTCTGCTGAACTTCAAGAGTTTTCACCTCAGCTGTTTGCAGTTGGCTTACTGGTGTCAGCGTTTGGCTTTCAGCTGCCAGTAAACTTGCGCTATCAGCTGGACTCACTGCCGCCGCGATTGGAGAGCTATTCGCCGGAGTGTCCTTGGCAATCTGCTGAACTTCAGGAGTGTTCACCTCTGCTGTTTGAGGTTGGATTGCTCCTGTAGTGCTTTGGCTATCAGCTGTCATCAACCTTGCACTATCTGCTGCTCGCACTGCACCCCCTGAAATTACCAAGGTTGCACACAATACAGCTGGACTAACTAGTAGAGATTTCCACAGTATCCACAGTAAATTAGACATCTTCTCTTATCCTCACACCTTTTCAGAAAGAGTTATATCGTCCTTCTTGAACTATGGTACCTCGTCTACGTAGCGACGGTTAATATAGAGAGCTTTTTTTGGCTGTGGACAAATTAACTACAGCCACGACCTACAAGGCATCAAAGTTCTGGTAATTATTTTAGAGAGATTAAGCTTAGGGCGACAGTAGCGTCAATGCCTATTTTAACCCAACTGAGAAATGGATTGTGCCAGGTCAAAGTCTTTTGAGGTCAAGCCACCGACATCATGAGTTGTCAAGGTAACAGTTACCTTATTGTAAGAAACTTCTAAGTTAGGATGATGACCCGCGGCTTCAGCTGGCTCGACAATTTTATTCACGAAGGCGATCGCTTCCAGAAAATCCTTGAATTTTCGAGTAGTTCGCAGTTCCTTGCCTTCGACTTTCCAGCCTTCTAGCTGATTTGCACGTTCCTGAATCTCTACATCACTCAGTAGCGAAGCCATTTTCACTGTCCTTGTAGTGTGATTCAATCCCACTGAAACTTAAAGAAAAAGCCCCTATAAAACTATCCGCTCTCACGGGAAGTGTTTTGGTTAAATCCATCACACTTATTGTGAGAGCGGTCTAGCGGGTCTTCTGATTGAAACCAGACTGCCGGGAGGGTCTCTGAGCCAGCCCAGCAATCAACTAATGTGATTCTCCAAAGAGAACCGAGCTGACTGCTAGAGAACAGCCCCGGCGCACAGCCGGCTAACTCCAATCAGATGACCCATGATTTTACTACTATCTGTCATGGGCATCACCTCCTAGTAAACTTATCTTTTAACGCTATGCAAATTGATGCATAGGACGCAGGTTAAGCAGTGCCACCTACGATTCGAGTCAGGGAATCTCACCCTGAAATAGAAGTATCTGATAGCGCACAGGTGCTTCAGAATTTCCATCAAATCAGTCTATAGACTCATCTAATGGGTTAACCACTGTCCCGGTGTTACCGGCTCTTGTGCCTGTGAATATCTGAACCTCCAGTAATCTCATCGGTTCGGCTTTGCTCCCCTCTGGTGCTACTGGCAGCTACTCACAATTGAACACATGACCTCAAGATAGCACATCCCAAAATTAGTGGAGTAGTGTCAAATATCTCAATAAATCACGAAAACTGATGGGGTTAGAAAATAGATTCCATTTGCTCGATACGTAAAAGCGGAGGATGTTAAGTCCTCCGCTTTGATCTACTTATAGCCCCTGGTTAAGGCTTACGCTTATCAGGATGTATTTCTCAGCAATTAGTTGAATAGCTAAGAGTACAGGTTTTTTACAGAGCGTTACCGCGAGGCAGAACTTCCTCAGGGAACTCAAAGCGCTCGT
>DALYIW010000007.1:0-4907 GCA_031970155.1 Coleofasciculaceae cyanobacterium CTOTU46601
AGTAGGGAGTAGGGAGTAGGGAGTAGGGAGTAGGGAGTAGGGAGTAGGGAGTAGAGCCTAGCTAATCTTGAAGGTGAGAAAGGGATATAGGTAGGTTAGACATTAGACCTTTTGCTCTCATTCCCTTTCATCAAATTTTTGGGCAAACGAGACGCCTACCCTACAAGAAAAAATGACTTTTGTGGGATGGGCATCTTGCCCGTCCCTTGCTGTTTTTGCAAGAGACCCCATGAGCTGCGCTCACAAAGAAAAAATGAAAATCTTTCTTCCCCAACTGCCCACTCCCGACTCCCGACTCCCTATTTTCAAGACAGGTCTATTATGGTTCAACTCCTACGTAAAGGGGCATCGGGATCATGTTGCCTTTGCTTAGGGCGTCGCGTCTGAGAGTTTTTGTCTCCCCTTTTCGGGTTTCTTCCACCTGGATCGTGTATGTAGGACCAAAGGCGATTTCTCTGTATACGGCTGAAACAGAAGCATCCTGGTTGAGCAATACCGGGATTTTGGGGTCATTGACTCCTTGTGCTGGGTAGAATAAACCGCCTAGAATCTCGGTTTTTCCTCCGCCTCGTGTAGCGGCTACAGTGTTGCCAAACTCGGTCTTATAACCCAGCAACCAGACAAAGCCACCGTCATTGTTTACCAGGGGTTCGGGTGGGGGCGACTCGCAATTAAGTTGGCGGGCGTAAACACGAGTGCCCTTACTGATGTTGAGTCGAGAAGTTACCACGTCCTCAAGGAACCAAGTAGCTGTTTGAGAAGCGGTTAAGAAAAGTGGATTGGAGTGTCGAACCACTACAGGCTGCGCTGCGGCGTGTTCGATCGCACCCCCCTCAAAATTAAACCTCTCTAAGATTACTGGGTGGTCGTTATTCTCGAAACGGAGCAAGACTTTGGCCGGACGAAGAAAGGAAAAGAAGCCAACAATCCGGCGAACGTTGCCTCGTACAATCACTGGCTTTTTGAGGTCATAGTACCCCCAAGGGAAGTAAACTGTGGTTTTTCCTGAGTCGATCGCTTTCTGAATACCATCGGAATCATCTTGTTCATCGTCACGCTTGGCACCGTAAGCTTCAACGTTAGCCCAGTTGTTCAGGTTGTTGTCATTAAATTGAGGCGTCTCTTCAATGGGTAGGTTCAGGGTTTTTTGCCTAGATTTAAACAGCGAAATGGGTGAAGCCGAGACGAACTCTTCTACTTGTGGGCCAGTGACTAGCTTGTCTCCACTCTTAATCGCAGCCTTGTAACCTTCGACGCTGACATTCCGGACGAGAATATGGCTGGAATTTTCAATCGCGATCGCCTCAGCGTCACCACCCTTAAGTTCTGAGTCGATCAGCACAGAAGGACCTGGCCAGTCGCCTCCGTTGTTGAGAGCAGGAACCGAATTGATACTAGTCAGCTTGCGAATGGCTAATACGTTGTCTTTATTCTGGATACCGACTACATTCTGGTTTTCTAGATGGATGTTTTCCAGCGTGATGCTGTATAAAGCACTAGCCACTCGAATGCCAATGTCGAAACCCTTGATCGTTACATTCTTGATCAGGCACGGGCCAACTTCGCGAGTCAGATCCAAGCCGACAGCCCCCTTACCATCACCGGAAACGATGACAACGTTCTCCATTGCACCTGTGTTGCTGGCGTTGAAGTCAACACCAATAGCACCCGGATTGCCTTTGCCGATGTCAAAGGTCATATCGAAGATGTAGTTATTGTGGGCACGGTTGCCTGCGCCATTGCCACCCGTTTCTAAGGAACCTGGACGGACTATAGGTTTGGGCTGTGACGGGTCATTGAAGCCATCGGAGTTGTCTTTGAGCTTAATGATGGTTTTACTCGTACCTTCACCTTGCCAAGTGAGGAAGGCTCCAAACAGGTCATCTTTACCTTTCCATGCGATCGCATCACTAACTATATACGTCCCCGCCGGAAACAACAGCGTCCGATGCTTTGTCAGGTTCTCCTGCACAGCTGCACGTATAGCGGCTGTATCGTCTGTGGTTCCGTCACCCTTTACCCCGTAGTTCCGTACATTGACCATGTTGGCATCAGCAGGATAGACGACATTGGTTGTGGCTGAGCTACTTACCGACGCCCACAGACAAGAGGGTAATGCGATCGCGCATAGCAGACAACAGACAGCCAGACACAGAAGCTTGATCATTGTGAGACAAGGACGCCAGCCTACCAGATACCTATACCCTTTACCTCGAAACTTATATAGCAGGCGCACTAAAAATAAAACTATGCGTATGAGATGTTGATGCAATTTATCTTTAATCCCAACTAGACTCCAGCTGAAGCGCTTTTTCATGCTTCTCCTTTTGATCTTCTTGCCATCGCAAGCCAATCAAAGTAGCGATATAGAGCATATAAGCAGGTTCTTCCATCTGAGTAAAAACTAAGCCGCAAACAAACACAGTGAGCATCAAGTACTTAGAAAGCTGATCCACGCAAACCCGACGCCAGACTACAGAGCAAAGATAAAGGTACGAGGCTAAACCTAAAAACCCAAAATCTCCCCAGATAGCTGCCCAGCCGAAGAAAGGAGCAAACATGCTGCTGGCCTCAGCCAGCCAACTCGACGCCATGTATGCCCAAACCAGGTCACTGACAGGAATATTTGCGCCTGTAGGAACTCTAGTCGCTCCCAAAGGCATTAACAAAGAACCATAATCCTTAAGCATCCACCCTCCTAATCGACCTATGGTATGACCAGGACCAAGACCGAGTAACCAATTGACAGGTGAGCGAAAGTAGGAAAGGGTAGTAATAATTCCTGAAAGCTTAAACTTAGTAGCCTCACCATCTGGACCATAAATTTCTGGTCTGATCCAGACTGTAAATGCACCAAGGGCTGGAATATTATAAATAGCCCAAGTGAAAACAATAATAAAAACAACAGTACCCATTAGATACATTATTGTTTTAACAACATCTTTTACATTAGTTAAAACTAGGATTACAAATCCTACCACAAACATAAGTAGCACTTGTTTGGCGTCTGCAAGTTGTATATGTCCAAAACTAATAAGAAATACTAATGCTCGTATCCAAATTGTTCGGGTCTTGTTGTTTATCAAATAATAGATACCAAACGTGCAGGAAATTGAAGCCCCTACAACATGACCAGAACCTGACCGATAAAAAACCCCTTGAATATTGTCGCAGTGCCCAGGTAAGTGACAGAAACCCAGAGCATACTGGGCGTAAACGAGAAAGAGATGGAAAAAGACAAAACCTGTCATCCAATTTTGAAGGCGATCAAAGATTGCTGGCGACATGGGTATACAAACGATCGTCAGCAGCATCATGAACGGTTCAGCCAGAAGTAAGAAACCCAGGACGGCATTGATGGCTCCTGCACCGTTCCAAAAAGCACTAGCAAAACCAACTGTTAAAAAGAGATATAAAGCGAATAACAGTTCTTTTGATATAGAAACTTGGTTAGGGTCTTTAGATCGAGTTTGGAATAATGCTACTCCAAAAGCGAGTGGGACTGCGGCAAAGTGCAGAAAATTCAGGGGGGCTGCGCGAAGAAGTCGTGGAAAAAAAGCTGTACCAAACGCGAACAGCACCAGCGTGGAAGTCTTAACAAACCCCTTTTTTTTTGTTGGAGATGTTGCATTTCCGTTCATTCGTTGACCTCTGTATGCAGGTTTTTCAGAGCATTAACCTGTTGAAACTTCTGTCAATATGGGATGTTTCCTTTCTTGAGCATAACGTACTCTAGGAATATGACGATGTAGGTTAGCAAAGAATCCCTCAGGAGCTATGCGCTGTTCCCAGACTCTTCTGCATTCATGCTGCAAATCCACAAATTCTTGTGGTGAGAGATTCTCGTGGAACTCGGCTATTTTCTCTGCAATTAATGGAAGTTCACTTTCATCTAGCCAGACACAATACTTTTTCCAATCTATCTCAAAGTCGTAAGGAAGCACACAATCGGTGTCAATAAAAACTGGGATTCGTCCACAACTTAAAGCTTCGTAGAAACGAAAAGAGTAGTTTCCCGAACCACGACAACAGAACATATAATCGCTCTCTACCATATTCTGCACAAACTCCATCCGCAATTTCTTTATCAGAGTTGAGTCTGGTTCATTAAAAAAGACTGGGCGTTCTCGTTGAATAAAGTTAGTTGTTATCCTGGAATCTTTTGACAAAATAGGTAGAGCCTGAGTTCTTAAAACATGTCCTATATTGTAAGGAGGTATAACTAACCTATCTTTCAGTAAAAACTTTTTTCCTTTATATAGGAATAGTTTAATATAGGTTTTGAGGTTATTTTGGGCGGCAAAACCGCAGAACCCAACAACGGGTTTTGATTGCTTTTTTCGTATACAAATCTGGTTGTCAAAGTATTTTTTTACAAAATCTTCACTACCAGCAGGCATAGCAAAATCATTAGATTTTCTAACAGAGCGATATAGGGAATTACGGAAGACCAAATCACTCTCTATCGGCAATTCAATATGTGAACAATCACCGCCAAAAAAACTGACTGATAGCTTCCCAGCTTGTTTAACTTTCTCTACAAACTGAATTGATAGGTTTGGAACTCCACAACTCAAAATCGGTTCCCAATTGCTGGGCACAATAGCCAAATCAGCTTCCTCTAGAGGGGACATTTCAAAGAGATCAGAGCTAATCTCTATATAGTTGTCAAACATTCCACTCTGAGGAGAATCAGAATTTTCTGAAGGCTTGCCCCAAAAGGGATAGAGTATGGACTCATAGGGCATTCCTTCTGAAAGATAGTTGGGATCGCAGAAGAGTTTCAATTTCATGCTTGGACTCCTACTAATTCAGTTTAACTTTAGGGGAAATGTTTGAGTCGATTTATTAGTTTTAGACTTTTGGTGTTTATCCTGATTTTATGAAATGCGATCGCTCTCTAATTG
>DALYIW010000007.1:4979-9943 GCA_031970155.1 Coleofasciculaceae cyanobacterium CTOTU46601
TAGGCACGCTGAGCGAGTACTCACAACTTGATAACTAAAAATCTTTCTGCCTCTACTCCCGACTCCCAACTCTCTATTTTCAAGACAGTATTAGACTAGGAGTCCGTTCGCCGACAGCTCTGTCTGGTAGAGAAAACCCATATGATAGGGTGACTTCAAACCACAACCATTAAAGCATCTTCTGTTGTCAGAATAAGTAGGAAAAGTAGGAAATTTTTGGGTATAAGAAAACTTCGAGAAAACTTAGAGAAAACTATATAAATTCTTATTTGGTCTAATTCCAATCAGATAACCGAGCTTTATTTAAGCTGAAAATTCATCAAGTGATAAAGGTAGGTTGCATCTGGGCGTAAATCTCTATCAGCTGCTGATAGTTCTTCTGGGCAGTGTACTTCGCTTCAAATTCGGCTCGGGCTTCCCGACGCATTTGCACGAGTTCGGCTGAGTGAGCTAGTATCCACTCTACTTTGGCAGCGAGATCTGAAGGGTCGCCAGGACGAAAATGGAGTCCGGTGCGGCCATGCTCAATCAATTCAGCGATCGCACCAATATTAGCAGCAATTACGGGCGTTCCTTTGGCAAACGCCTCAACTGCTACGCGACCAAAGGTTTCATACCATTTCGACGGGAAAATCAAAACTGAGGCTTCTCCCATCAACTCATGGACTTGTGACATGGGTTGGCGTCCCAACCACTCGACTTGAGGCAGCCGCTTCACCGCTTGGGCTACTTCACCCGATAGAGGGCCATCGCCGACAATCTTGAGGGGCAGCTTTTCGCCAATATACTCCCACGCGGCTAGTAGTGTATCAAGTCCTTTCTCCACAGAAAGCCGTCCTACAAATAGGGCATACCCTCCACGCCCCTCTCCAATGCCAGGATCTGGGTGGACAAAGTTGGGTTTTACCTTAATTTTCTCTGCTGGAAGACCTCCTTCAATAAATTTTTGGCGCGCAAACTCAGTGAGAGCGATGTACACATCTACCATTTCCGTCCAGGTATGAATGGCGCGGTGTACCGAAAGCATCGCACTCACCACACCTGTAGCAGCACGACTACCCCGGTAGCAGGCATGTTGCACACCAGGCAAAGGAATCGGTTTTCCCAGACAGTCCTCACAAACGCTTCCATCACGGAAAAACAAAGCGTTGGGGCACAGGAGGCGATAGTTGTGCAGGGTTTGGACTACAGGCACCCCTTTTGCCTTCGCTGCATGGTAGACAGCAGGGGAGATTAGGGGGAAGAAATTTTGTACATGAACTACATCATAGGGCTGCTCAGTTAACCGACGGCTGACGATTTGATGAGATTCCTCAGACCAAATTGTCCTAACTGCCATCCGCAGGTTGCCTAATGCTGCTACGCGATCGTTGTTTTCTTCGTATACTTCAACGAAGTGACCCATTTCCCGTAAAAGACTGACCTCAGCCTCGTGGCACTCGTCCTCGCCTCCTCGAATCTGATAACGGCTATGTATACTCAGGATGTGCATTCTAGGAAAACTGCTCTATAAAACTGATAAACCAGGATTTACGCAAATTGACCCTTCGGCTTCTCTTCGACAAAGCTCAGAGACCACGCTCAGGGTTAACCTTTGAACCACCATCTGTAGGGGCGTATCGCGATACGCCCCTACCATAGGTTGTGTCTATGGCTAAGTCCTGTCATTGTTGCTCAGACATTTTCTCGTATAGCTGGGCTAGAGACTGACCTGTAGCTTCCCAACTATAATTCTCACTGACCAACTTTTGTCCTGCTTGTCCCATCCGGTCTCGAAGCCCTGAATCCTTGGCCAGACGAACCATTGCCTCTGCTAAGTCACTGACTGCCTGCTCTGGATCGTGAGCTGGAACCTTAAAGCCCGTTTCTTCCGTGACTTGGACGGCAGGCCCCCCTAGGTTCAGGCAAATTACTGGGCGTCCTGTCGCCATCGCTTCCATACACACCCATCCCCCAGAGTCATGTAAGCTGGGATGAACCAGTACATGAGATTCTCCTAACTTACGTAAAGTCTCCTCTCGTGGCAATCTGCCCCAGAACTTGACCTGCGAAGTAATTCCTAGCTCCTCGGCAAGATGCGTTAGTCGCTCCATTTCAGGACCGTCTCCCAGGAGCCAATACTCAGCATCAGGCAAGTTGGCTTGAGCGAAGGCACGCACTCCCAGGTGAAAGCCTTTCCAGTGCAAAAGCCTGCCCATACTAATGAACCTAACTGGACTTCCCTCAGGCATCTTGTACTCGACAAGACGCGCTATTTCTTCGGCTGGTAGACCTGACTCAGGCAGAATTTGCACATCAGTCACGCCCATTTTGTACAATCGCTTAGCCGTATCCTCAGTTGTGGCTCGGACTACGGCACTTCTTCTAGCAGTAAGATGCACGAATGGATCGCGCTCGCCTACCCAACGAACTATATTTCTCGCCGTTTCGTACAGCCTTGCACGGAGGCCAAAGTCTTGCCAGAAGGGTTTTGGTGCAGATTCCCCACCGCCAACTGGTCCCCAAATCAAGGGAATTGGCAGCAGTGAGAGAAAGCAGGGACTTGAGTACTTGACAAAAGTTACATGATGACTAACGTCAAAGTTGATTTCTTGATGCAGGCGACGCGCTACAAAGTAGGCTTGAATTTGCCAGAAATAATAGTGAATTTGCATTGCCCCGCTTTGTCCCCAGCGCCACCCACCTCCCCAGATAGGTAGAGTGAAGTAGACAAAATGCAAGTTAGGGACTGGGTTACGGGCTAGTTCGGCTTCAATGATTTCACCACTTTCATCGGGTCGAGTGAGTACCCAGACTTCATGGTACTTGGCAACTTCTCGAGCAACATTCCAACCTACTCCAGGTTCAGAACCTCTGCCTGGTTCACAAGAATAGGCAGAAAGGAGAACTTTTAGCGGCTTCATAGGGAATCTCCAACATTGAGCGCATTTGGTCTAAGCCACAACGTTAATTGAAACTTTACCCACTGTCCTAGCCATAAAATCAGCTTAATCGTGAAGAAAGATAGCCCCAGAAGTAGCCCATACCTTTCTGTTTGATAAAAAAACAGTGTGGGTAAACGATAGGGAGATTTTTTACTCCAGAACAACGCTTCAAATGTCGCAGATGGAGTTAGGCCAGGACGAAAGTAGCTGCTAAAATTCAGCTTTGGATGAACTGGACCAAATAGGGTGACCTTGATATCGCCAATCACACAGGCTTTGAATCCAGCACGAGTGGCTCTCAAGATATACGTATCATCTCCCGAGTAGTGAGGAAACTTATTGATATCTGGAGGACCAATTTTACGGAACACCGAGGCTGGAATTCCTACACACCACCCAGATAAACCATCAGCGTAAATTACTTCTCCTGGATTGGCTGCAAAGCCTTTGCGACCTTTGAAAGCGTTATGTTGTTTGACTAGTGAATTGGATGTGGAGGTATAGCACGTCGGTCCAGCAATGGTGTCGGGATGCGATCGCATAAACTCCACCAGCTGCGATAAAGTATCCGAGTCAGGAGAGCAGTCATCATTAAGCCAAATGAAGTACTCTGCTCCCTGTGCCTCGGCGTACTGCATACCTTGCGCCATTGCCCCAGTCCACCACAAGTCGCCACTACCGGGTAAAACCGTTGCTTCTGGATATAGAGTATTGATGGCTTGGGCTGTGCCGTCAGTGGAGGCATCATCGACAATCACAACATGATATCGCTGTAGATCACCACATTTTTTGAGGTTCTCAAGGCAAGTCAGCGTTGTCTCCTTGCGATTATAAACAGGTATCAGGATGTATACAGGCTCTTTTGGAGAAATTTCCAGCATATGTAGTAGCTTTAAACAAGGGCATAAACTTTAGTTAGGGAGGAACAGCTTTAGGAAACAGTTTAGTCCCGATCTTTTTCGACAAACTCCACAACTTCTGATAGAAACTTTGATACTGCCTCTGGGGTATGGTTAGCCATAATTTGCTTTGATTTTTCTCCCATACTTTTAATCAAATCCGGGTTATTAATAAATTGACTCATCAATTCAGCTAACTTTTCAGGGTTATGAGGGTCAAATACATAGCCATTTTCCCCATCAACCACCAGTTCTACGGCTCCCCCCCATTTAGAACAAAGGATGGGTTTACCAAACATCATGGCTTCGACTGCTACCAAGCCCCAAACATCTTCAAGAGTAGGAAATACAAAAACATCTGCCTGTTGAAAATAGGCTCCTACCTGCTCATACTCAACATTACCCATCCATTTAACTTGATCTTCAAGATTGCGGGTTTTGACAAAGACCTCAAGTTCCTGTCGCTGTGAACCATCACCAACAACGAGTAATGTATAGTTTTGATATCCTTGAGTTTGAAGAATTGAGCAAGCTTCTAGCAATTCAAGCAAACCTTTCCGAGGAATGACTTTTCCCGCAAATAGAAAGATCGGGCGCTGTATCGGCGCGGTATCTAGATTAATATTCTCAAGATTTTGGGAATAAGTTTTGGGATCTGGTACCAGGTAAGGTCTAACAAAGACACTTTCCTCCCTAGCTCCAATCACCTCTGTAAGATATGTTTTTCCTATATGGTTGTTAGTAATGAAGGCATCCGTCAACCGCGTTATTAAGCGTCGCTGGAATAAACGCAATCGTGAATCTTGATAGTCTACACCTGGAGAGCTGCCATCATACACGATCACAACTCGCCACTTGCCCCATGCTTTGAAAAGTAATGGCAGGATAGTCCAGAGAGAAAAACCAGTTGAGAAGACAACATCAGGAGCGAATGGGAGGAGGTGAGCAACGATGTTGGGAGATAAATAAGTGAAGGAAGGGCTATAACCTTTTCGCGACCCAGGTATTGATAGGACTTTCATGTTTCCTACTTGCTTAACCTTGAAGGAATCTTCAAATCCAGGAAGAAACCCAGGCCAATCCGCAGTAAATACTATCGTCTGTGGAAACAGCCGCGTAAATTCACTCATTATCGGTTGAT
>DALYIW010000007.1:9953-15370 GCA_031970155.1 Coleofasciculaceae cyanobacterium CTOTU46601
CCTGCTCCTTGCAGCAGCCAAGCCACTCGCACGGAATCATTCATACCATTCACTTGAGATACCTCTAAAGCCCCGCTGGTTGTAGAGCAAAGTTGTGAATACTGTTGTTTGGTTGTTGTTAGCAAACATGTTCCTAAAGTTTGGGTTACTTACTAACTTTTATCGCTTAAAAATTGAATGTTGTACGGTAATTTTTTCTAGGGTGGTAAGTCAAGAGGCTTGTTTTTAGAAGTCAGCTATTTTTTTACAACTACAACGTTTCAAAAAGTTTAGTTCTACACGTATTGAAAGATAACATCCGCAAATCGTTCTGCGGAATTTTGTTTGGCATAGGTCTTCATTTTGGTGCGATCGCAAAATCTCTCTGGAGATTCCAACAAAAACCGAGTCAATCCCTGAGCAATTTCACTAGGCGCTGTCGAGTCTACTGTTAAACCCAGCTGCCAGTGACGAGTCATCTCTCCCATCAAACCGTAATCTGAAGATAAAAGAGGCTTCTCGGCCGCCGCCGCTTGTACTAGGGTGCCACTCATCCCAACATGCTGTTGGTATGGAGCCAGAATAACATCTGCGCTTTGGAAATACAGCTGAACCTCTTCTTCAGGAACAAACTCATCGCGGACAATAACCTGCACAGGCAATGACTGAGAGATTTCTGCAATCTGCTTGGGAATCGGCGATTCATTGGTACCGAATAGTTGACCGACTAGCAGCAGGCAAATCTTTTGACAGAGGTTAGGTGATAAGGTAGAAATTGCTTCGAGCACCTGCTGAACGCCTTTTCGCCCATCGTATAGTGCACCAAATAATAGAAATACCTTTCTATCAGGTTCGATGCCCAAACGCTCCTTAAACTTATCTAGTTGATATTGTTCAGGAACATCATAGGTTTGCACTGGATCGGGTAAAGCAACAACTTTTCCTTTGCTCTGAAATCGATCCATGTGCTTGACAACAAAAGGATCGAGACTAAACAAAGTTTTGAGCTGTGGATGATGCATCACCCTAGGTAGGATAATAAACTTTTCTCGCCAATGCTGTACGCGGTTTTTTAAAGAAGGCGCATAACCAGCAAAGGTGTTGTAATGAAATGTTGGCCTGAAATAAATACCAGAAAATGGACAAGGAAGCTTCGCTCCTGAAGCGACTGCTGCCTGAAAAGAGTCAAAGTATAACAATAGACATTGAGTTGCCTTTTGTGCAGTTGCATACTTACGGAGTAGATTCCACTCCTGAAAAGAACGCCTAGCACGATGGATAGACGATTTTCGTGGGATGAGACTCGCTTCTTCCTCCGGAGCGATCGCCACAAAGTTGAGGTTTTTCTGTTTACAACTTGTAGCAATATCTACAACGTCAGCGTGGTTCTGCACAAACTTAGGTGACACAACAATATCTAGGTGTCCTGGTAATTCTTGTTGGCACCAGTACTCAGCTAAATGCCGAAGATAACTTGCATAGTGTCCGCCGTATGCCAGCTCAAATATTAGTAACTTGCGATCGCCACTATCAATATTGTGTTGTTCAACTCGCAGGCTACTATCTTTTGGGCTATTGAGGTGTTCTGGCGTTTCGCCTTGGGTTTCAAAAAATTTAGATTGCATCTAATATTCTCAATTAACATGTGTGGCCGTAATCAGCTATCTCTTGAAGCTTTTGTAGAAGTCGCCTATTAACTTTTTCGGGTAGCCAGCCTAACAGTTTATTACCTATTTGGTTGGGTAATAAATTGTCTTTTAGCCAATTCTCTGGCTTTTTCAAGTACTGAATCACCTCATCTTCTATAAGATTCATTTTGTTAAAGTAACAGGCTAACTCGAAGCCATAGTCAAAATATTCTAAAGATTGGCAAATCCTTAAAAACTTCAGAGCTTGCTCTCTTGTACTCTCTCTTTTATTGGCGACGAAATCAAATAACCAAACAGCTTGACACCATATAGGTTGGTGCTTGCCGTATCGAGACATCAGATTATTTCTAGTCACTTTATGAACATTAATGTCAACCATTGTAAACCCTTGAGAGCGAAGAAATCCATCGATCTGAGCATAAGTAGTTTCTCCTATGTAGTCTTCCACAAATCCTGTTTCTGTTTCTATACAAAAAACATCTTTTAAAACCTGTTCTCCCGATTTTAAAATTGGTAACTCTAATCCTTGAGTGTCTATCTTTAGAATATCGGCTTTTAAGTTTTGTTCTTGAGCTAGAGTATTTAGCGTTGTGCAGTATACAGATTCTGTACCGGTTTCTCTAAATAAATCACCGAATGAAAAACGGCTCACCCACTCCTGATTCGGTCGCAATAATGAATAACAGTAAATGCTTGCTGTTTTGTACATCGTTTGATTGCCATCTTCTCCGGCAATGGCATAGGGAAGATAACGAACCGTCTTGTACGGATGAGATTGATTATTCAATCGCTCACATTCTTCGGCATTTGGGTCAAAGCCTGTATATGATAGCAGCGGAAATAAGGTAGACCATTTTGCATCCAGTACTCCACTGCAACCAATGTCTAGAAAATCAACCGAAGTTATTTGATTAAATGGATTGTTCATCGGGTTATTTCTCCTAAGTTATTTTTGAGAATTCTGGCGATCGCAATCCGCCAAAAGTTCACTGTAAAGAGACAAGTAGCGACGGGCTTGTACCTCTAAGGCAAATTCCCGTTCAGCTTTTTCACGCGCCTGAATGCGTAGCTTATGGTGTCGCTCTTTATCCTCTAGCACCCAAGCAATCCCTTGGGCTAAGTCCTCAATCTCAAACGGACGAACTAAATAGCCGTTTTGCTGATGATCCACAATGTCTTTTAACCCAGTCCCATCAAAGGCAATGACTGGGGTGCCACAAGCGAGTGACTCAGAACCCGTTTGTCCAAACGATTCCTGAATGGATGGCGCAATCATGACATCAGCAGCAGAATAAACCCGTGCTAGTGATAAGTCATCTGACAAGCTACCTAGATAGTGAGCCTTGAAACCCAAATCAGGAGGATTATTGGGTTCATTTGAGCCAAAAACTACCAACTCTATGCGATCGCGCCATCCGGACTGGCTGAGGTTTTGTAAAGCAGGGAGCAGAAGATGAAATCCCTTCCTGCGATCCTTAGTGGCGCTGAGTGCACCAAAAAGAACAAGTTGCTTGTCTTGCGGTAAATTCAGGAGTTCGCGAGCTTTCTGCTGATCAATAGGCTGGTATTTTTCAGTATCCAGACAGAAGGGAATTACTTCTACTTGTCGCTCCTTAAAAAGCGAACTGGAACTGGCACATTTAGCAATCCATGAGCTAGGTGCAACAACAGTTAAGTTAAGATTGTGCCAAGCTTGAGCCTTACGCTGCCATACCCAGCGCGATAGATCTGATTCCTTGCCGCTACGAAGTTGAGGGCAGGCACCGCAGGAATTGGTGTAGCGATCGCATTCTTCGGTATAGTGACATCCTCCAGTAAACGGCCACATATCTTGAAGAGTCCAAACTAGAGGAACCTTAAAACTTTTCAGCTCTTCTATCCTCAGATATTCCCAGCCAACCCAATGCAGGTTGATCACACTAGCCTTTAAATTGTTAATTCTATTTTCAATTAAAGAAGGGGTCGCGTTTACCGAAAAAGTGGTATCGCGACCCCAAATCTTGCTCAGATATTTTCCTAATAATTTCGCTTGAATCTTTTTAAATAAAACGATTTGCTCATCAAGTTTAATTACTGATTGATGCTGTGAACCTTTTTGCAGGACAAGCACCGAAGAGTCTACTTTTTCATTAAGTAATCCCAAGTGCAGGCGCGAGGCAGCACGTCCAGCACCTGAGTCTTCATGCATTGCTAAATGTAGAATTTTCATCTCGCTAAGTTTTCTTCTATGTTCCTTTAAGCTGCTTTTTGTAAACTGGGATAAAAGGTTTCTCAAATTTTAAGTAAAAGATATGGGCAGTTAGTAAAGATAAAGGTACAGCCACTATTATCAAGAACAGGAAAGTTAAAATTGGTGACATATGTAGTTTGAGCAGGAACTGATGCACTAAAACTACAACCACAGCATGCGTCAAATACAGACTGTAGGAAAATTTTCCCAAGCTGACAAAGTAATGGTTTTCAAACAGTCGCACAATCCAGGGACGATGTGTTGCACTGTCTTCAGTTGCACTAAGAGTGCAATAAACAAGTAGAGACGCTGTTGAAATGCCTACTAAGTATGCAAATAGCCTAGATAATTCTGGAACTGGCTGGGGGGCGAACATGAAGATTAAACCCATCCAAAGAATGACTGTTAGTAAACCCCAAAACCCTTTTTTTCTGTAGTAAATTAATGATGTTTCTTTTGAAAAATTGATTAGGGCAGCTACCATCCCAAAAACAAACAAGCTTACAAACCAAGGAGACACGCTGTAGTCAGGCCATTGTGGCCATAAGTAGTGCGGTCCAAGCCCAATAACAAATGAAATTGCCAGAAGAGAGATTATCCCGAAACGACGATATACAGGGAGTAATAAAACTGGAAATAAAAAGTAGATTTGCCATTCTGTGGCTAAACTCCACATTGGACCATTGATGGCCGTTGCCGTATGAGGTTTCAGATTGTGAAGCAGGAAAAAATGGGAAACGATGGAATCCAGACCTGGTTTGGCACCTGGTCGAAAGTTAATAGATAAAGGATCCCAAGCAAACCATCCAAAATGTTGGATGCCTAGAGCCAATGTCAGCAGTAAAAGCGACAGCAACAAGGCAGCATAGTAAGTCGGCAGAATTCGCCATACTCGCTTTCTGAAGTAGGTCATCACGCCACCAGGAACGTGTTTCCCTCCAGAGTGGACAACAGGCAACATAAGACAATAACCAGAAAGCACAATAAAAACCGCAACAGGGAGTTGGGGATAGGCTATTAATTTCACGGTGTTCGATACAAACGTAGGCATTTCCCTCTTATAAGTGCATTCCTCGTAGATATGAAAAAGGACTACATAGAGAGCTGCTAGTCCCCGCAACCCATCCAGGTAAGCAAGATAAATTTTATTTGGCTTCTCACGGTTTAACGGTTTTACATCCATTGTTGTAAGCTTTCTTCGTAAGAGAGAATTCCATTTTTGTTAAAAGATTTCTTGACTTTGTAAGGTGCAGACCACAGAATTCTGTCGATAACAGCCAGAGCAAGTTGATGCACCTTCGGTTTTGCAACCATACTACGCATTTCTACTTGATAAGCATTGAGATTACCGACCATAGTGCTTGAAAGTTGCTCTCCATGAAATTTGAATCCTCCAATATATGATTTAACAATCTTTAAATCACAAGCTTTCGAGAACTGTAGCCAAAGATAAAAATCACCAGCATACTTTAATTTTGATAAATAGTCGTAGTCAATTAAGTTGTTTAGAGAGGAAGACCAAAATGTAGATTCTTGCTGGACATTTGGTAGTCCCATAC
>DALYIW010000007.1:15395-39454 GCA_031970155.1 Coleofasciculaceae cyanobacterium CTOTU46601
CTTTTCGATACTTGAAAGGCAAAGTAACGTCGACAATTTGTGATTTTTCATTATAAAAAACGTTATACCCTGTTAACCAATTTGCCTTTTCAGATTCAATAACTTCTAAAACTACATCAAAAGCATGTTTATTGTAATAATCTCCTGCATTGATATAAGCAACAATATCACCCGATGCAAGTTTCAACCCCTTAGATAGGGCATCATACATGCCTAGATCTGGTTCAGAGATTATTTTTATGAAGTCACACTTGTAATGGCATTTAATAGATTCAACGACTTCAACTGTCCTGTCGCTTGAATTTCCATCACATATGATATATTCCAACTCAGCTTTTTTAGATAAAATTACCGTTTGTTCAATTACCGATCTAACCGTTTCCTCTATATACTTCTCGGCATTAAAGCAGGGGGTAATAATAGAAAATTTTTTTAACATTGTTTAAACTCAATCATTTCAATTTCCTCCAGCCTTTTGAAACCCTGACCACCAGTGACTAGGAAAATGGCATCATCTGTTTCTAGAATGAACGCAACTTTTCAGATGAACTTAGTCTCATGATTAACTGCTTGCTCACCAGATGAGTTAGGGGATATAACCGCGTCCCAGAGCCGCCAGCCAAAATGATTCCTTTCGTATTGAAATCCTGACCATGCAGAACTTTTGATGCGATTGAGCGCTGATGAAACCCCGCCACCAGTCACCAGTAAAGTTTTCAGGTTTTTTACCTCAAGGTTTAGATGCAGCTAACTTGTTTCTCGTTCTCAAGATGACGATGAACGTCTAACACGGTGGCGATGATGTAATCGACTTCTTCATCGGTTAGCTCTGGATATAGCGGCAAGCTGATGATTTCATCGGCCAACTGCTCAGTGAGAGGTAGGTATTTTCCCTGATCCCGACATTCGGGGTAAGATTCTTGCAAATGAACCGGGATGGGATAGTGGATGACTGTACCAACACCCTTTTCGGCTAGCAATTGTTGAAAGCGATCGCGTTGCGGCACCCTGACTACGTACAGGTGATAGATATGGAAGCGATCGGTAGCTTGCAAGGGACAGCAAATTCCCGCTGGAGAAAACATCTCGTTATAACGTTTGGCAATTTCCTGACGGCGCTGGTTCCAACCGTCAAGGTAGGGAAGTTTGGCACTCAACAGCGCGGCTTGCAGTTCATCTAGACGGCTGTTAAACCCTTTGATGCTGTGGTAGTACCGCTTCTCTTGCCCATAGTTGCGTAACTTGATCACACTTTGCGCGATGGCTTCATCATTGGTTAACACTAAACCACCATCACCCAAGGCTCCCAGGTTTTTGCTGGGGTAAAAACTGAAAGCACCGGCATGACCCATGGTTCCTGCCATGCGACCTTTGTATAAAGCACCAGACGCTTGGGCACAATCTTCAACCACAACCAACCCATGCTGATTAGCAATTTCCAAAATCGGATCCATATCCGCACACTGACCATACAGGTGTACGGGTATGATAGCTTTGGTTTTTGGCGTAATCCGTTCTTCAATTAAAGCTGGATTAAGCGTGAAGGTTTTCTCGTCAATATCAACAAAAACTGGAACGGCACCTGCAAAGGAAACAGCAGAGAGGGTAGGGACGCAGGTATTAGCAACTGTGATTACCTCATCTCCAGGTTGAATGCTACAAGCGATCAGGGCTAAGTGAATGGCTTCTGTACCAGAGCCAACTCCCACGGCATACCTTGCACCGCAATATTGAGCAAAATTGGCTTCAAAGTGTTCAACTTGCTGACCTAGGACAAACCAGCCACTTTCATAGACTTCATGGGTGACAGCATCGATGCGATCGCGTAGCTGTTCATACTGTCGTTTCAGGTCGCCAAATGGGATTTTCATGATTGATTCAGATATTTATTGAGGTTTTCTTTGTAGTAAGCAATCATCTGTGAAAAACCTTCTTTTAAAGAGGTTTTTGGTTGCCAACCTGTTAACTGAGAAAATTTACGGTAGTCTCCGTAATAATCTCCGATATCGATATTCTTTTTATCAGGTGGGAAAGGAACTAACTCAAACTCACCACTCCCATTTAATTCGACCAGTAGTTTTACTAAGTTGTATAAGTTAATCGGTTCCGCTCCACCCAGATTAAAAATTTGACCGTAGCACTCTTCCTTTGCTCCCGCCATGAGCAGAGCATCAACAACATCATCCACATAGTTCATATCTCGGATTTGCTGACCATCGCCAAAAATCCGAATTTTTTCACCTTGAATAATTTGCCGTACAAAAACACCGATAAATCCTTGCCGATTGTGCTTGAGTAATTGTCTCGGTCCGTAAGTGTTCGTCAGGCGCAGAGATACGGCATTCAGACCATAAACGTTGTGGTACAAGATGTGATACCACTCCCCAGCCATGTTGTTGATGCCGTTAACATCAGTAGGATAAATCGGATGACGTTCATCCACTGGCAAGTATTGAGGCTTACCATAAATTTGACGAGTACCCGCAAAAACAACCCGCATCGATGGATTGAACTTGCGACAAGCTTCCAGAATAAATACTTGAGCTCGCGCATTAATATCGAGGTCAGTTAAAGGGTCATGCATACTGTCAATATGACTCACCTGACCGGCAAGATTGAAAAGATAATCTTGGTCTTTAACCAAATACTCCATACTATGAGAGTCACGGACATCCGAAAAATTGACCCGCACTTTGTCTTTAATGGGTTCTATATTAAACAGGTTCCCTCCATAGTCAGGAATCATCGAATCAACTAGAGTAACATTAGCTCCCAAGTTCACTAAGCGAATCGCTAGGTTACTACCAATAAAACCTAGTCCTCCAGTGATCAAGATGTTTTTTTTATCATAAACTTTATACATATCTTAAATACCTACCTTCACGAACTTCATCCAGTGTTTGATGCAAAAACCTATAGAATCTGTCAGGGCGTTTGGGAATTTTGGGAAGCACAATACCTCGGTTAAATTTAGGGTCAATACATTGGATAGTTTGGTAGCTTTGAACCATCTCTTGAAAATACAAGGGATAAATCCACTCACGAACCTCACGGCTGATTGGATAGAGATGAAATAGATAGACGATGTTGAAGGGATGAAGCCTGAATGAGTGGAAGTGGTAGAAGATGAGCGGCTCGTTTTCAACAAACAGCTGACCTTTTCTTTGGATGATTAAATTTTGAGTATTATTCCATGGAGCTAATCCTGCACCTAAATGCTGGACAACGTGAACTCCTTTGAAACGTTCAGTCCAATCATCAAGATATTTTTGATCTCCGTATTTGTTACCTTCAATTCTGGCGTAACACCATTCTAAGCAGCGTTCCCGCCACCAATTCAGTGCTTTTAATCCTTCTAGATCACGGCGGAACATCATAAATTGCACATTATAAATTCCAGCACCATGATTATCATCGCCAGCTAGACTGCGGTGTTCTGTTAGAATTATCGATGCTTTCCCAGCTTCCGAAAAAATGGGTTCGGGGGAGGAAAAGAACATTAAATCTGCATCTAAATAAGTGATGTCATCAACATGCGGTTCTGTATTTAGAACATACAGAGGTGCAGATGGAGTGCATGTCCAACAGTATTCCTGACGAGTTCGTTGTGACTTAACCCGTAAGAGTTCTTCGTCTTCAAACTGCGATAGCGATACTAGGGTAACTTTTTCAAGATTGAGTTGAGATAAAAGCTGATAGGTTAGTTCATCAAAGCAAATAATCCACAGGTGAAACTCTCCGGCGTGCCGCAGTAGCGAACGGTACATTGTGAGGCCACGAGTCAAATAATTGCTATCGAAAAGGGTAACGTAATATCTCATTTTTCTACGGTTGTAAAGCTCACTCAACAATATACAAATAGAGCGAAGTTGAATTCAGTGATGTCGGAATATTTTTTGGCATAAATTACGTCGTGTAAACACCTCAGCCTTCAGTGAAGTGGCGCTAGGCTATACACCTGTTCTGCCTTCGCATAAGTGCAATTACATAGCTTTTTGCTGCAATACTAGATTTTTGAACTGATTGATTTCCCGGATGAGTCTTCTCCCCAGACGCCTCCAGATCGTAAGCCGCCAACCTGACCAGGCGGTCATATCGAGATAATGAAAAAAAAGATGCTGAAGTGGATGTTTTTCTTGGGAGTTCCAGGGTTTGCCAGGCTTAGCAAAGTGAACAATAAGCGGATGATTCAATGCTTCATTAAAAACTTCTTCTGAATAGCCAGTATCTTTCCAAGATGAACAGTCATAGATATAGGACATTTGATTCCATTTAGGATGAAGCTGTCCCCATTTACCTAAAATTACCGCATTCAAGACATCTGAATCATGCCAGCGTATGAACTCTCTGTGTGTATGAAGATATTTAATACACCTGGCACATAGATTTTCAGCTCGGCACTTCTCCAGATTAAAAACTAAGACACCTGGAGTAAAGTATTTAGAATCCTCTGAAAAACCTAGTTCTCGGTAATTCACAAGTCCTGAGGGCAATGATACATAAGGTGTCAAGAATTCCTGTGCTGCTAGCAGGTAATTGTCCTTTACATCAATATCCCAAAGCTCTCCAATATCTCCAATAACTGCCAAGTCACTATCCAGGTAAATTGCCTTGTTTAAATCTTTAGGTAGAAGCTCTGGAATGAGTATTCTGTAATAAGTGGCGATTGATAAAATATTAACCGGCACATCTCCAAATGTCGGTTGTCTGTTCACCTCTATTTCGCCAAAGAGGTGATCCGGAGATGGTATCCAGGATACTGTACACTTTTCTGTATTCAAAGATTTCAATATTCTACGTTTGTTTTTTTCTTTGATACCTCCATCAATGATAAATAAGGCTATTTTGCGCTCACCTTTGAGGTTTTCAATCGCTGAGCGAATTGTCACGGCTAGAGGCATTGCATATTGGTCATCAGCCGCGCAAACCACAACAATAGAATCGCTAGTTGGAGTAGTCATATTACTGTCATCAAGAGTTAATTGAAGTCTATTCTAAAACCTTAACTTTGAATATATAGTGGTTCTCAATCAGATGAGTTACAAATTTGTGGACTTCAGGGAACAGGTAAGAAAAATTAATGTATCTCACCTAAACGAGAATTGCTATATATTTTATGAAGCACTGAAATACTTGAAGCCAAAATTCAAAAAGACGTTAACGACACAGAGAGCATCTAAAGTTTCCCATTGCATATTTTTCCGTTATTTCCTTAATTCTTTTAACTTCAAATTTAAAGAATCAAGATGAGACAACTTCTTGATAACTACCAGATTTCACAATTTTGCCTTTCTCAAGCATATAGATGCGATCGCAATGCTCAATCGTAGAAAGACGATGAGCAATAATAATCATAGTTTTCATACCTCTTAGAGATTTAATCGCTTCAGTAACAAGACTTTCGGTTTCATTATCCAACGCTGATGTGGCCTCATCTAGTACCAAAATCTCGCACTCATGATAAAGTGCCCTAGCAATTCCTACCCGTTGACGTTGACCTCCAGATAAACGGGATCCCCTTTCCCCAACAACAGTCTTAATACCATCAGGAAGCTGATCGAGCAGATCTGTAAGCTGAGCCGCTTGAATAGCGTCATTCAACCTTTGTCGATCAATCTGATTTTCTGGAACCCCAAAAGCGATGTTGGACTCGATGGTATCATCCATCAGAAAAATAGCCTGCGGAATATAGCCAAGTAAATTCTGCCACGGACGTAAATTAGTGCCTACAGATATACCATCAACTTTAATATCTCCCGTGTCAGGTACTAATAGTCCCAAAATCACATCAACTAATGTGGTCTTTCCAGCTCCTGATTTACCAATTAAACCGATAGATTCACCTTTTTTAATCACTAATGAAATATCTTTAAGAGCCAGCTCTGATACATTAGGGTAGCGGTAATTAACTTTAGCAAGGCTCACTTGATTCGTAAAAGTCATGGCTGAATTACGTTCATATTTTGAGTCTGACGAATCACTACTACGACTCTTCGAGGTTTTTAAGTAATTCTGATCTTGATTTTTTTCTAGCTCTTTTAAATCCCAATAGAGTTGATCAACAACGTAGCTAGAGTTTTTCATGCCGCTAAATGACTGCATTAAGCTACTAGCTGCTGGCAACAAGCGCACTGAAGCTAACCCGAAAACTCCTAAAGTTGCAGTTAGTTTTTCTGGATTTTGATTTAACAATAGATAAGCCAGTGTAAATCCTACCAAAAAAGTAATGAGAATTGGCTCTAGGGTGTATCGAGCCAGAACTGAAAAAGCATTGAAGGCTGACACGGCACTTTTAAATTTTTCAGCTTGTTCATCAAGCTTACTTTCAAAGTAAGACTCACAACCAATAACTCGTGTCTCCTTAAACCCTCCCAACCCATGGTTAATGATGCGTATCATCTGAACATCAGCTTCATGGGCTTCCCTACCCCATCGGCTTATCTTATCTTTGAACTGATATAAAAAAGAAGATACAAGTAGTAAAACTATTAAAATGATTGCTGTTGCTATGAAATCTGTATTTAAAAGTAGTAAGGTCAGGGCACATATAACAGTAAAGTTAGATGCACAAAACAGAACAGGCATCAGAATTCCGTTGGCAAAGGTAGCTGTTTCACTAATGATAATTTTAATGGGGATAGCTGTATTCCGACTTAAATGCACAATATATGGAATTCTTAAATAAGCACTCATGAGTCTTGATCGCAAATCCGCTTGTTGGGCGAAGCCAAATTTAAAGATATATTTTTGAACTTGAAAACTTAGAAAAGCCTTGAAGTACAAGATACCAAGAATCACTAAACCTACTATAGACACAAACTGAACTTCAGAGCGAAAACCTAGTTGGGTGTAAATCCAATTTAACTGAGAATTTTTATAGATAAGTTCTCGATTGGTTGCTAATGATATGAAAGGACCGACAAGACCGATACCTAAAGCCTCAAGAATAGAGACTATTAACAAGAGAATGGCAAGGAGAAGTAGAGCGCCTTTCTTTCCCTTGAGGATGTAGAAGAATCTTGAAAGATAGTTAATCATTCTGGTAACTGAATCTTGTCTTTATCTAAGCGCGGGTTTGAAAATGTGGCAGGCGGTGAAATTCGCTTAAGCGAACGCCTGCGAAGTTCTGGTCAACCGCTTCACCTTCAGATGAATCATCCTGCAAGTAGGTCTCGGTAAAATACTACTCATTTTTGCCTAAACCTCCCAATACTCCAGAGCTTTATCTGCTGTCTTGATCGCTTGGCTCTTAAACTGCATTTGACGCCGAGTCTAAAGCGTTGCAGCAGAGTGTTCAACACGAGACCCACTCCGACTCGCACTTTGACTTTAGCCTCTATTAGCTGCGTTTCCAGGTTCTACTCTAGAGCCAGCATAAAACAGTTGGCAAATTCGCCCTGGAATTCCACGAAAACTTCATCAAATAAACATAAAGTAAAATTATCTCACAACTTATAACTATGAAAACTCATTAAGTGTGCCTTTCATATAGCTACAGATAGATGATCTAATGACGCAAGCGATCTACGATTAGCATTTATTTTTGTAAAATTAAAATAAATTAATATTTTTTATAATTCTTTGAAGAAAGAGCTACCGTATAACTACGTAAATTCGTTGAATTCATAGTTAAAACTTATGAAAACTCCCAAAAGGAGTAAATGACGTAACTTTACATAAATTTTATACTTTTAGAGTTATTTTGTAACACGGGTGAAGCGATTCAGCGTTTAGGCAGTGCTGCAAGTTCCATCTTTTACAAACTCACCCCAGGATGACCAGTTCACAAGCGATCAAGTAAGATTACTCAGCATCGGCTAGCGGTACTTACAACGGTCTATATTCGTTACAGGAAGATTTTTAGATGACACAACGCAAGCAAGCTTTAATCACTGGTATTACAGGTCAAGACGGTTCCTACTTAAGTGAGTTGTTGCTTGAAAAAGGCTATGAGGTTCACGGTATTATTCGGCGAACTTCAACCTTTAACACCGATCGCATTGACCACGTCTATGTAGACCCTCACAATGAAGATGCTCGGTTCTTTCTGCACTACGGTGACTTAACGGATGGTGTCACACTGCGCCGGATTTTAGAGCTTGTTAAACCAGTAGAGATTTATAACCTGGGTGCTCAATCCCATGTGCGTGTCAGTTTTGACTCCCCCGAATACACGGTTGACTCGGTGGGAATAGGTACACTGCGCCTGTTGGAGGCGATTCGAGACTATCGGCAGCGCACTGGCATAGACGTGCGTTTTTATCAAGCGGGTTCTTCAGAAATGTTTGGGCTAGTACAGGAAGTACCCCAGAAGGAAACGACACCGTTTTATCCACGCAGTCCCTACGCTTGCGCCAAAGTATATGCCCACTGGCAGACGGTAAATTATCGCGAATCTTATGGGATGTTTGCCTGTAATGGGATTCTGTTTAACCACGAATCACCTAGAAGAGGCGAAACCTTTGTCACGCGCAAGATTACTAGAGCGATCGCCAGAATTGTAGCGGGTCAGCAGAAAAAACTTTACCTGGGTAATCTAGACTCGAAGCGAGACTGGGGCTACGCCAAGGATTACGTCAAAGCAATGTGGCTAATGCTACAGCAAGACGAGCCGGATGATTACGTAGTTGCTACAGGAGAAACCTACTCAATTCGTCAATTTTTGGATATTTCCTTTAAATATGTCAATCTGGATTGGCAGGACTACGTAGAGTTTGATGAGCGCTATTTACGCCCTGCCGAGGTAGAATTACTGATTGGCGACCCCAGCAAGGCACGGAAGAAGCTAGGTTGGGAACCGTCTGTAACTTTTGAGCAATTAGTGGCTTTAATGGTGGAAGCTGACTTACGAGCTGTAGGTCTACCTTCGCCTAACGGTGATTCGCAATCAATGGATGATAATGCTTATATCCGTCAGGGTGTCGGCAGCATGGTTGATTAAGCGGTTGGCAGGTGAACTGACCTAAACGAGAATAGATAATCAAATGGTAACTGATTGCTAAGCTCGACTTTATCCATCTAGTGAGAGGGCTAAAAGCCTGCTGGGCAAGGCTTTTAGTCACTTGAGAGTATTACAGATAACCTAGATACACCGACAGAAATGAAAAGTCTATGTGCTTTGCTTGAGTGTTTGATTAGTAGACGACTGTAAGTCGAGCCGTTGGATAAAGTCGAGCCAAGAAAGTTCTCAAAAGCGTTGTAAAAGTAGCACAAAAATAGCAACAAAAATGGCAACTTTAGATTTGAGTGATAAACGAATTCTGGTCACTGGTGGTGCTGGATTTCTAGGGCGGGCTGTGGTAGATCAGTTGTGTAAAGCCGGGGCTAATCCAGAGAAAATTACCGTGCCGCGATCGCGTGACTATGACCTCCGCTTTTTAGAAAAATGTCAACAAGCAGTCGATCAGCAAGACATCATAATTCACCTTGCTGCCCATGTCGGCGGTATTGGTCTCAATCAGGTAAAGCCAGCTGAGTTATTCTACGACAACCTGATGATGGGGTCTCAACTCATTCATGCGGCTTATCAAGCTGGTGTGCAAAAATTTGTCTGTGTTGGCACTATTTGCGCCTACCCCAAATTCACACCAGTGCCCTTCAAAGAAGATGACCTCTGGGATGGTTACCCAGAGGAAACTAATGCTCCCTACGGCATCGCCAAAAAAGCCCTCTTAGTTCAGTTGCAAGCCTATCGACAGCAGTACGGATTTAACGGCATCTACTTGCTGCCAGTAAATTTATACGGACCGGAAGACAACTTCGACCCCAAGAGTTCTCATGTTATCCCTGCCATGATTCGTAAGGTGCATGAGGCACAGCAAAAAGGAGAAAAGAAGTTGCCAGTGTGGGGCGATGGGAGTCCTACTCGTGAGTTTCTCTACTCGACTGATGCAGCCAGAGGTATCGTGATGGGGACAACCGATTACGACAAACCAGAGGCGGTAAATTTAGGAACCGGCTATGAAATATCAATTCGTGATTTAATTGAGCTGATTTGTGACTTGATGGAATTTGAGGGTGAAATTGTCTGGGAAACTGATAAGCCCAATGGCCAGCCGCGTCGTTGTCTGGATACACAACGGGCAAAGCAGGAGTTTGGTTTCACCGCGCTAGTGGATTTTAAAGAAGGTCTGAAAAATACCATCAATTGGTATCGGCAGCACAGCGAGTAGGACATAGGCCTAACAAGCTGATTAAACCGAGTTGATGTCGTAGGTATTCGCCCTACGACATCAACTCGTCACATGATACCAAATCTGCTTTTAAAGACCCTTTTTTTCTCGTTGTAGAGACGTTCCACCGGAACGTTTCTACTCTCATTGTGCGGGTTATGAAAAAGGGGGTATAAAACCAGGATTCGCTAAGAGCTTGATAGGGAGTAGAGAGTAGGGGAAGATGAAAGGTTAAATCAATGAGTTGACTGTGCCGCCAACATGAGAAAAGTTGTAGCTTGTTTCCTACTTTCTTTAATCCTGGTTATAGGAAGTGCCCATGCTCAAGACTCAGCAATTTATAGTCCAAAAGATATTTTTCATCCGGTTACGTCAAAAAACGGTATGGTTTCCTCTCAGGAACACTATGCAACTAAGGCGGGTTTGGATGTTTTAAAAGAGGGAGGAAATGCTGTTGATGCGGCTGTGACTGTTGGGTTTACCCTAGCCGTTACATTGCCTGAAGCTGGCAATCTTGGCGGCGGCGGCTTTATGTTGATGCATTTAACAAAAAATCACCAAACCCTTGCCATTGATTATCGGGAAAAAGCTCCCAAAGCAGCAACCCGTGATATGTTTCTTAACGCTAACGGTGAAGCTGATCCAAATAAATCTCGATACAGTTATTTAGCCGTTGGCGTTCCTGGTACGGTGGCTGGATTGGCAATGGCGCTGGAAAAATATGGAACGATATCGCTAGAACGGGCGTTGAAACCAGCAATTGAACTAGCAGAAAAGGGGTTTCCTGTTGATGAAGATTTGCATACTTCTTTGATTGCTGTTCAAAAGCAAATGCAAGCTTCTCCAGCGAGTATGGCAATTTTTTACAAGCCAGGGGGTGTTCCTTATCAAGTAGGGGACATTCTGGTGCAGAAGGATTTAGCTAAGAGTTTAAGACTGATTGCCAAAGAAGGGACTAAAGCTTTTTATCAAGGTGCGATCGCCAAATCCATTGTTGCTGATATGCAAGCCAATGGAGGCTTAATTACCAAAGAAGATTTAGCCGCCTATCAACCCGTTACCCGAAAACCGATTCGGGGCACCTATCGAGGGTATGAAATTTACTCTATGCCGCCTCCCAGTTCCGGCGGTGTTCATCTAGTGCAAATATTGAACCTGTTAGAAGGATTTCCGATTCAGGAACTTGGACATAATACAGCACAAACCATTCATTTGATGGCAGAAAGTATGAAATTGGCTTATGCTGACCGTTCTAAGTTTTTAGGAGACCCAGACTTTGTAACTGTTCCGGTATCCGGCTTAACTTCCAAAAATTATGCCAATGAACTGCGCCGTAAAATCAACCCAAATCGAGCAACACCTAGTCAACAAATTGCACCAGGAAATCCCAAGCAATTTTCAGAAAGTAATAATACAACTCATTATTCTGTAATAGATAAATATGGAAATATTGTCTCTAATACTTATACTTTAAATTTTCCTTATGGTACGAGTTTAACTGCCGCAGGAACGGGCATTTTACTCAACAATGAAATGGATGACTTTTCAGCCAAACCAGGTGTGCCAAATGCCTTTGGATTAATTGGCGGAGAATTGAATGCCATTGAACCTGAAAAAAGAATGCTGAGTTCAATGACGCCAACAATTGTCATGAAAGATAGTAAGCCTTATCTCGTAACAGGAAGTCCAGGCGGCAGTAAAATTATCACTACAGTTTTGCAAGTAGTTCTGAATGTCATCGACCATAAGATGAATATTGCCGCTGCTACCAATGCTATCCGGGTGCATCATCAATGGCTACCTGATGAACTTCAGATAGAACAGGGTTTAAATGGTGATACAGTCCGCCTTTTAACTGAGAAAGGACATAAGATTTCAACCACATCTGCAATGGGTAGTACTCAAAGCATCATGCGCGTTGGCAGTTTCCTTCAAGGGGCTTCTGACCCGCGTCGGTCTGGTGCTTTAACCTTGGGATATTAAGGTATTGTCGGTAATTAGCAAAACGATATAAGGTGTGAGCTTTCCTCTTCTATGACTCGAAATAACGATATGTTATGATTTTCTTGTAGAAGTTATAACTTTTTATAAACAGACTTCTTAGCCCTTATGGCTGTGGTATCAAATATATAAGCTTTAAGCTTCCTCAACAGCGACTTTCCACCAAAGTTTTTATTTCCATGAATTCCGAATAGTGTGGTGAATTTAAGGGTATTGCAGTTGACTCTCTAGAGAGAGGGTATCTTGAGAAGGGCTAGTTATCTTTCCTGATATTGGAACAAAATCTGAGTCGAGAGTCGTTGCCATATGATTAACATGATTGACGAAGAATCGCTCCAGGAACTGCAAAACCTGATTCAGGGTGTTGTAGATGCACAGACAGATAATCTTTCTGAGATCGTGAAAATTGCAGGTCTAGATCCGGCTGAAGATTTTGCGGGAGCTAATCTGACGAGGACTGAGCTAAGGGGTGCCATCCTTACTCATGCTGACCTGAATGCTACCGATTTAAGAGGTGCCAATATCAGAGGAGCCATCTTGAGCGGAGCCATGTTGAGCGATGCTAACCTGAGCGATGCCAACCTGAGTGGTGCAAATCTGAGCGGAGCCGACTTAAGTGATGCTAACCTGAGCAATGCCAATCTGAGCCTGACAAACCTGATTCGTGCCAACCTGCTGCGTGCTGACCTGAGTGGCGCGGACTTGAGGGGAGCTAACTTAGGTGGAGCTGAACTGAGCTGGGTCAACTTGGGAGGGGCAAATCTGGGAGGAGCAAACCTCAGTGGAGCTAGTTTGAACGGTGCCAATCTCAGTGGAGTCAATTTGATTCGTGCCGAACTGAGTAGAGCTGACTTGATTCGTGCCAATCTTTGCCTTGCAGATCTGATTTGTACTGACCTAAGAGCGGCTAACTTGTGCGGGGCTGATTTGATTTGTAGTGACTTGAGCATTGCCAACTTGAGTAAGGCCAATCTCAGTGGGGCTGACTTGAGCGGTGCCAATCTCAGTGGTGCTAATTTCAGCGGTGCTATTCTATGCGAAGTCAACCTAAGTGAAGCGAATCTTAGAGGTACAAACGTAGAGAAGGCTCAGTTTACAAGGAATTTAGGAATTACTGAGAAAACCAAACTTGAATTGATTCGGCACGGGGCAATTTTTGAAGATTCAACTAACTTTAGGTTGATGGTTAGGCAACCTAGGCGTTCTCAACCCATAGAGACGCGACAATGTATCACTATTTAATTTCGACTAAATTTTAGTTATCAAAAACCTGAGTTTAAAACCCCGTCCTTCGGCTGGCGCGGTAGACTTCGGCGTGACCCAACGGCCAAGCTTCCTTCGACTTCGCTCAAAGCCCAGACGCTCAGCTACTAGCTGTGTCGAAGTGTCGAAACTCAGTCGAACGCTCAGGAACACCTTCCAGAACGGCTTGACAAAGAGGGTGGTAGAATCTAAGGCATGACAGAAAAAGCCTACCGCTATCGTTTTTACCCAACGTTGGAACAAGAAGACCTCTTGCGCCGTACATTGGGTTGCGTGAGGCTGGTCTACAACAAGGCTCTGCATATTCGCACTCAAGGGTGGTACGAAAAGCAAGAGCGGATTGATTACAAGCAGACATCCGCTATGCTGACGAACTGGAAAAAGCAGGAAGACTTGCAATTCCTAAACGTTGTCAGTTCTGTACCATTACAGCAAGGGTTGAGAAACTTGCAAAAAGCCTTCACCAACTTTTGGGCAGGTCGTACCAAGTACCCCAACTTCAAGAAGAAGAGGAGTGGTGGTAGTGCTGAGTTTACCCGCGCTGCTTTCAGATGGAAGGATGGACAACTGTGGTTGGCGAAATGTTCTCAACCTCTGCCTATATGTTGGAGTCGAGCAATTCCTGCTGGTTGCGAACCGTCCACTGTAACAGTAAGACTGGATGCATCAGGGCGTTGGTTCGTTTCGTTGTTGGTTAATGACTACACCAAGCCATTGCCCCAGGTGACACAAGTCGTGGGGATTGATGCGGGAATCACATCTGTCGTTGTTACCAGTGATGGAGAGAAGATTGCCAATCCCAAACATTTCAAGCGTCTTCGATATAAGTTGAGACAGGCTCAAAAAGCTTTGTCTCGGAAAATTAAAGGCTCGAATAACAGGGAGAAGGCGAGGCACGCAGTTGCTCGAATTCATGCCAAGATTGCCGACGCTCGAACAGATTTCCTTCACAAGCTGACGACTCGATTGGTACGCGAAAATCAAACGATTGCCGTAGAGGACTTGGCTGTGAAAAACCTGATGAAGAACCACAAATTGGCTGGGGCTATTGCTGATGCAAGCTGGTCTCAACTGGTTCGTCAGTTGGAGTACAAATGCCTTTGGGCAGGTCGAACGCTGGTGAAAATTGACCGATGGTTCCCCAGTAGTAAGCGCTGTGGATATTGTGGTCATATTGTCGATAAGCTGCCGCTTGATGTCAGGGAGTGGGACTGTCCGGAATGTGGAACGCACCACGACCGAGATATCAATGCAGCACAGAATATATTAGCCGCAGGGCTTGCGGTGATTGTCTGTGGAGCGAACGTAAGACCTGACAGGCATGAGCCTGAAGGGCAGTTGCGAAACTCCCCTGAGCGTAGTCGAAGGGGAAAGAAACAGAAACCCAAATTGTGAAGTTTGGGAATCCCCGTTGTTCTACGGCGGGGAGGATGTCAAAAGTATCCTACTGCACTACCAATTCGGTGCTTGGCAATGCAACCCTTCTTTCATACGACGCCTCAGCCTGAGCCTGAGAACAATTTTCCAGATTGCTTGTACATTAAGTTGGAAGGAAATCCGGTTCAGCCAGAGAGCCAGGATAGTTTTGAGTTTTGGAGAACATCAACACAAAGGTACCAGATTGACCTGCACTTGACCATCAAGTTTAACGAGCAGTGGGAACTGCTCAAGCAGGGTCGCATCAAGTTTGGTCTAAAAGGAGGAGAACTGCGCGTCAAGCTAGAAAATGGCGAAATTCCCTATGATTCCCGCCAGCTATCTGGTTCCCTTGAACTTGCTATGCCAGAAGAAAAGCCAGAAACTGAAGCTAGTAGCGATCGCAAAGACTTAGAAATTCGTGCGATCGCTATCAATCCCTCTTTAAATGGGAGTGAACCTAAAGTTCAGACAAAAGTAGCTACAGATCCGAGGTCGAGTGTAGCAGCTCAAGTGCCAGTAACAGTCTGCCATATAACAACCAAAGTTTCGGAAGAGCATCCAACCTGGGTTTTTGAAGAGGAAATGGGTAAGCCTGTTTTAAAAGGTTTACTGCATAAGGCGAAGTTGGCAACCTTGAACGTATACACACTCCCCTGTTGTGTAGAAGCAACTTTTGAAGTTTCCAAGCGAGATGTCTGTCTGACTGATGCTGAAGGACTTTGGCCAGCAGACCTGAGTCGCAATAAGAGGGCAGTGTTAGACAGACTAATCATTCAGCGTTTGCTCGAACCCAAATTCAAGCCTTATCTCAGTAGAGCCAAGTTGCATTATGACAGATAACAAATCTCTTCAAGAACTGCAAGTTCTGATCCAAAAGGTTTTAGAAGCAAAAACAGACAACCTGCAACAGTTAGCAGCAATGGTTGGCCTAAATCTCGCCGAAGATTTTGCTGAGGCAGACTTAAGTCATACTAACTTGATCGAAATTGAGCTAGTTGAAGCCGATCTTACGGGTACAAACCTCACAGGTGTAAACTTCAGAGGTGCAAATCTCAGAGGGGCTGACCTGAGAGGGGCTGATCTTAGTAAAGCTGACCTCAGCGCAGCTGACCTCAGAAGCGCCAACCTCAGAGGTGCCAACCTCAGGGGGGCTAATCTCGAAAATACCAGCTTGGATTGTGCCAACCTGAGCGATGCTAACCTAGCGGGTGCCAACCTGAGTGGTACTAACCTGAGTCATACCGACCTCAGGGGTGCCGATATCAGAGATGCCAAACTGTGCAGCGCTAATCTGAGCGATGCTAAACTGAGAGCGGCAAACCTAGGTCGTGTTGACCTCAGAAATGCCAATCTTAAGCAAGCCTACTTAATGCGTGCCTACCTTGGTGGTGCTGACCTCAGAGGTGCTGATTTAGACGGCGCAAACTTGAGTGAAGCCGACTTGAGCGAGACCAAACTCAACAGTGCCAAATTGAGAGGAACTAACCTCAAGGGTGCAAATCTGAGCCTTGCCGACCTGAGCAGCGCTAATCTAATTCGTGCAAACCTAAGTAGTGCAGATTTAATTCGTGCAAGCCTCATCGGGGCTGACCTAATTCGCACTAACCTCAGTGGTACTGACCTCAGAGGTGCAGACTTAAGCTTAGCTGACCTGAGTCTAGCCAACTTATGCCTAGCCAACTTGGGCAGTGCCAACCTAATTCGCGCCAACCTAAATATTGCTGAGTTGGGGGGTGCTAATCTTAGCGGTGCTAACCTCAGCGAGGCTGACTTGAGAGGGGCGAATGTGGAGAATGCTCAGTTTGCCAGAAATCAGGGAATTTCAAAGGAACAGAAACAGGTCTTGATCAGGCGAGGGGCAATCTTTGAAGATTCTAGTAGCGATCGCTCTGAAGTTCTAGCTCCCCGCTAAATTAATCATCTCCACTGAAACGCGAAGTGCGTCTTGCAACCAAAGGGTGTTCTTCTGGTAATCAATTCCCAAGCTTAAAGGTGGCTGATGTCTGGAGAAAACAGGAAACTTAAAAAACCTATTTGGGTTAATTTTGCAGTTGTAACCTTAATGCTAGTTACAACAGGATTCACCATCACTGGCTGTGTACAGACAAAGCCCAAAAGTGAATCGGCTAAACCCGCAGGTCAATCCACTAAACCAGTAGGTGAACCGACTAAACAGGAGAAGAAAAATCAGTCGGCTAAGTCGGCTAAACAGAAAGACGTGCCGCCAGACAAAATAGAGGAAACAACGATTGATGATGACCCAGAATAATCGTCGCTCCTTTTAAACATCTCGTGCTACCTCCTAATTATGGAAATTCATAGCGATCGCACTACGCTCACAACCACACTAAACGACCGACGGCAAAGTCTGGCCAATCTAGTTGATTTTCCAGTAATTCTGTGGTCGGGACAAGCTAGTCCGCGCAATTTTCCGGCTAATATCTTTCCCTTTCGGGCTAGCAGTCACTTCCTTTACTTTGCAGGTCTACCCCTAGAAAATGCGGCAATTTACCTCAATAGCGGGAAGCTAGAACTTTTTCTAGACGAAGCATCTCCTAGCAGTGCCCTCTGGCATGGAGAAATGCCCAAACGAGACGAAATCGCCCAGATGATGGGGGCAAATGCTGCCTTTCCTCTGTCAGAACTAAAATCACGAGCAACAGGTGCAGCGACAGTTGCGGCCCAGAGTACTACTACTTATTTACAACAAGCTCAGATTCTGAATCGAAATGTAGCGCTAGCGAATGCTCCGGAAGGAATTGATCGAGAGTTAGTTGGTGCGATCGCTTCTCTACGATTGTCCCATGATGCAGGTGCCCTCTGGGAGTTACGAAAAGCCGCAGCCGTCACGGTAGAAGCCCACAAAGCCGGAATGGCAGCCACACCCAGCGCCAAGATTGAAGCCGAAGTGCGAGGCGCGATGGAGGGTGTAATTATTGCCCACAACATGACTGAGGCTTACAGTAGCATTGTCACAGTTCATGGTGAAGTTTTGCACAACGAGCAGTATCACCATCCACTGCAACCCGGAGATTTACTGCTTGCTGATGTTGGCGCTGAAACATCCATGGGGTGGGCGTCTGATGTAACGCGCACTTGGCCTGTCACAGGTAAGTTCTCCTCCACTCAGCGCGACCTTTACGATATTGTCTTAGCAGCACATGATGCCTGTATTGACAAAATTCGACCGGGTATCGAATATCTCGACATTCATCTTTTAGCCGCATCGGTAATTGCCCAAGGCTTAGTAGACTTGGGGATTTTACGCGGACAAGTATCAGATTTGGTAGAAATGGATGCCCATGCTTTATTCTTTCCCCACGGGATTGGTCATCTTTTAGGCTTGGATGTCCACGATATGGAAGATTTCGGGGATTTGGCGGGTTACGAGGAAGGAAGAGTGAGAAGCGATCGCTTTGGCTTATGCTATCTACGCCTCAATCGACCGTTGAAACCGGGAATGCTAGTCACAATTGAACCTGGATTCTATCAAGTTCCAGCGATTTTGAACGACCCAGAACTACGAGCAAAATATCAAGACATTGTAGATTGGGAGCGTCTTGCTCAGTTTGCCGATGTTCGGGGCATTCGCATTGAAGATGATGTGTTAGTAACAGAGGAAGGTAGCGAAGTCCTAACAGCAGCGTTGCCGACTAATGCGGAAGCGATCGAACAACTAGTCAAGGGATAAACACAAGAAAATCACCGCTACGTTCAGTTATGAGTTATGAGTTATGAGTTTTGAGTTTTGAATTAACTTGTTATTAGTTATTCATTAATAAATACAAATAACAAATAACAAATAACAAATAACAAATAACAAATAACAAACAACAAACAACAAACAACAAACAACAAATGAATAAGTTAATTTATTGTTATCAAACCTGGTCTTTAACCCAGCGCCGAAAGGAATTAATCAGCTCCAAATAGTCTACAACTCCAGCTTGTAGCAAAAAATGCTCAACCTTATCCATGAGCAAAGTTGGAAAAGTAAGACTTTGATTACATAAAATATACTCCTGCTTGTGCAGCTGATAGATGGTGAGGGATATGCCGTCATAATGCCAGATTTCTGGAATACCAATATCTGCAAAGACTTCCATCCGATTACTAGAACTACTAATAATATCTATTTCGATCGCCAAATCTGGCGGTGGGTTTTGGGTCAGATCAATTATTTTTTTCCCCTTAACAGCGGCTTGATTCTGGATGTAGAAACATTCATCAGGTTCCAGACCACTGTTTTTGTCTGGGCGGCTAAATGTCGTGGAACCAAGAGGGTAGATACTAATTCTCAGTTCTTCAGCAAGGGTTTCGACAAAGCGACCCACTAGTTTTTTGTAAAGCTCATGCTCGGGCGAAAGAGCCATGATTTCGAGGATGCCACGATTGTAAGTAAGGCGTAATCGGCGATCGCTCAGTTCCCTCAGCAAAGTTTGATAAGTCTGCCAGCTGATATTCGATAACTGAATTCTTTGTTCGGGTTGCCTGAGCGTATAGCTAGTCATAACTCTATTCTACGGGGCGGCGATCTCCCGACCAACATAGATAAAATCTTGTACGTCCTCTAAGTTGGTCTCAATTGCTGAACAGGAAAATGCGATCGCCACTTTTTTCCCGGCTTTAGTTTGACAAAGAACTTCAACATTCTTCAAAAATTTCCCTGACAAGAGATACTGTTGACTGGCCTCAAGCAATAATTTTTCTTCAGTTATAATCATTGCCAGAGAATTTCCTATTAATTCTTCTTCTTCATATCCCAATAAATCTTGAGTCGCTTGATTTACTATTTTTAGAGTTCCTGATTGGCTGGTTACTAACAACACATCAGCCATTGATGTAATAATCTTATTAAGATACTCATTGGAGTAAGACCAGGCTTCTAATAAAAGACTTACTTCATTAGCCCTCTGAACTAATTTTTGTTCTACAACCATTCTTTGGGTCACATCTTCAAAAAAGATAACTAATTTATCTCCTAAAGCATCTTCATCAGGATTTTTAATCATATATAGATTGATATAAAGAGGAGAATCATAATCTGAAAAACGTCCAATACCGTTTAACTCAAAACTATCCTGTTCTCCTTGAATAATTTTAATGATAATATTTTCCATTCCTATTAATTCAGGAAAACCCAAACGAACATCGTTTCCCTTTACAACATGCTCATGATAATCAGCAAATCGCTGCACTCCCAAGGATACTTCTAGAATATGAAACTCCTGATCCACCGCTAAGTATTCCATCTGGCGTAGAGTTAATAGTTTGCTCAAAAGTGGATTCATCTTGAACTATCATTGATAAACAAAGGGTTGAAAAATAATCTTAAAGTTTTATTTATTGTTATCGTATCTAACTAGAACGGCATAAATAAACGTAACGTATTCTTTCCTATGCTTCATGTTTTCACCAAAGCTCGATTCTACACAATCCTCATAGGTTAGGTTTAATTTCACTCACATACCTATATGAATTGTGTAGAAGTAGCACAGATTTTGTACAAGCCTCTTTTGATACTAGACAAAGTATGTGAACATTTTGTGAAAAAACTTTCGTAAACATTAAGTGAAGTTTCCAGCAGGATGCAGTAACCTTTAATTAATTTCTAAAATTCAATATCTCCAGAAATCACAGCCTCTAACAGAGCTGTTACTTGCTGTGTGTCTTTTACTCTTGGGGCGTCTTGCTAACACCCACACTAATACCTGTCGAACCTTTAAAAATTGCTCCTCGCTCAATCAAGTCAAGCTTCATTTGCTCAGAAACTGCTGAATTATTGCCAAATAGGGTTTTTTTGACCATCGCACTGCTCAGGTTGGTATCCCTTAGGTTGGCACCACTCAAGTTGGCACTGCTCAAGTTAACATCTCTAAGGTTAGTATTTCTCAGATCGGCACGACTCAGGTTAGCACGGCTCAAGTTCGTATCTCTCAGGTTGGCACTACTCAACATTGCACTACTTAGGGTTGCACGACTCAGGTTAGCCGATCTTAGGTTAGCATGACTCAGGTTAGCCCCATTCAAATTGGCACCCCTCAAATTTGTGTGAATTAAATTTGCTTGGATTAAGTTGGCACTGATGAGATTAGAGTCATTAAGTTTTGCATGATTGAGCATTGCACTCTTGAGATTTACACTAATCAAGTTAGCACCATCTAAATTGGCATGATTTAAGTTAGCGCTACTCAAATTTGCGCCACTGAGATTGGTCCCCTTGAGATTGGCAGCACTCAAGTTTGCATGACTTAGGTCAGTACCACTCAAGTCAGCATTACCTAGGTCAGCGCCACTCAAGTCGGCACCACTCAAATTGGCACCACTCAAATTGCTACTACTTAAGTCAGCACTGAGCAACTCGGCACCACTCAAATTGGCACCACTCAGGTCAGCATCAATCAAATTGACAAGGCTCAAGTCAGCACTACTTAACATGGAGAGGCTCAGGATAGTACCGCTCAAGTCAGCACCACTCAAGTTGGCACCACTCAAGTTGGCACTACTCAGGTCAGCACCACTTAAATCAGCACCATTGAGATTAGCAAGACTCAGATCAGCACCATTGAGGTTGTCGCCACTGAGATCTTCACTGCTGAGATCAACTCCAGTAAAATCTTCAGCCAGACTTAGATGGGCAACTTTTGCCAGATGAGAAAAGTCTTGGGTTTTTGCTCCTAGAATTTGCCGAATTAGGTTTTGAACTTCCAGGCGAAATTCTTCATTAGTCATAACGCAATAGGTGCCGACTTAGATAAGGCTTTAATTTTCGTTCTAGAAAACGACGAGCGATCGCTCTTTCTATTACAGCACTTCTTTTTTTACTAATGTTTTTTGGCCAAAGTCCCTCAGCTTCAGTCACATAGACATCTCGTGGTGAAACTTCAAAGGTGGCTTCTATACAACAGGGTTTTGCTGTCACATTGAGGGTTGCCAGCAAGACACTCTTGAGTAAACCCTTCAAAACTGGCTTACCCTTCTCCACTTCAAAAATCCAGGCTGGATTTTCCTGTGAACCCTGAATTGTTACCTGACACACACTGCGCTGGAACGTCTCTGTTTTTCCTGCTGTTTGATTTGCAGGGGAGTTTACTTTAACTACAGGTTTACTTTCAGTTAAAAAAACCTTTGTACCACTTGGATGTTCCATACCTTGTGGATGCTGTGTCTGTTTCTCTATAGAAAGCTCAACTAAGCCAGCTAGCCTAGAAGATTCCCAAGGAATTTCACCATTTATCAGCTTGAGCTTCAGTTTTCCACCTTTTAGCCCAAACTTAATGCGTCCATCAATCAACAGCTCCCGCTGTTCGTTGAATAGTAGGGTTAAATACAGATTAATCTGTTGTGTTGTAGTGGAATTGGTGGGTTGGAGATAGGAACTACCTTGATGCTCTGGCTGAACGGGTATTCCCTCCAACTTCATGAACAGGCAACCCAGGCACTTATTCTCTGGCTCTGGCTGAGAGGGTGTGGGTAAAGTTTTTTGCATTCCTAGGTAGCTGTCAATCTTTAAGTTGTTGCCTACAAAGTTATCACGATGCTGCAATCTATAAGTTCATGGATATTGACTCGAAGTTTAACAGTTCAATGTCGTACTAGTTCAGCTTTAGTAATCAATACTTTAATAAAAAACGCCAGGAATCCCTCTCCCTCATAGGGTGGAAAGCAATACCGTTTACCGCTTGAGAATAGGGAATGGATCAGAAAAACCCATTACTAAAAATGGGAGTCGGGAGCCCTTGAGTCGGGGAAAGCCAGCAAGTCTCTGACCCATTACCCAGCCTACCTATTTAGTTAGAATAGATGTTTTTCAAGGTAGGCACCATAAGCGATCGCTCACCACTGGTTCAATGACAACTCTTCTCCCTGTGCCTCCCCTGCCTCTCCTACTATCTTCAAGACAGCCATCCACCCGCTCGCGCGCACGAACATTGGATGAAAATTTCCCTACTCCCTACTCCCTACTCCCTACTCCCTACTCCCTAGCTACTCGATATGCCTCCCAAATCAAAAACTCATCAAAGTACTACCCAACTAAGGGACTGGCCAATTGAGCAACTGCCTGGATTGAGCATTCAGGATCAATCCAAGCTACGAGAAGTAGGAATCGCCACAACAGGGCAACTGCTTCAAAAAGCCAGCACTGAACGATTAAGACAAGCGCTGGCTAATCAGCTGCAAATCAAGTGTCAGTATGTGAACAAGTGGGTTGCCCTGGCAGATTTGGCGAGGGTACCTGGTATTGGCTGCCAATACTGCGGGTTATTATTACACGCGGGTATCTGCTCAGTGGCCCAACTTGCTCAGACTCCTGCTTACAAATTGCATCAGCAAATTTTGCGCCTGCAAGTAGCAACCATGCAGCGCCGAGACCTCTGTCCTCAGGTAGATGAAGTAACCCAATGGATTAAACAAGCCAGAAATTTAGCTGTTATTCGTTAGGTTCTTTGGCTAACACGCCATTGAGAAAAATATCAGCAATTCCTTCGGCCATTTCTTTCATCTCCTTGGGAGATGCTCCTGGCTCCATGATTGTATTGTGGCTAAAACCAGCAACAGCAAACATGCCCAAAAATACCTGAGCGACTATTTTGGGATTAGTGCGGCGATAGATGCCTCTGTCCATTGCCGTTTGGAAGAAGGCTTCAGCGACATCCGTCATTTTTCCGATGACTTCTGACTGAATGCGATCGCGTAACTCTGGATGAAACTGCGCCTCCATAAAGCAGACTCGCATCATATCCAAATTTTCACCCATCCGCATCATCCGCCGCCGCATGACCTGCGCCACAGCCTTATAGCTACCCATCTCGCTGAGTTCTGTGAGTAAATCCGTGAGAATTTCCACCCAACCCTGCGTGGCCACTTCAATTAAAATTGCTTTTTTATTTTCAAAATGCCGAAATAGGGTACCTTCTGCCACCCCGGCCGCATAAGCTAAATCTCGGGTTGTTGTCCCGTCATACCCTCGACTGGCAAACAGATGCTGCGCCGCTTGGAGGATGCGGTTTCTTGTCTCCGTCTCTGACTGAGGAGGCCGATTTACAGTTCGCATGAAGTATAAACGTGAGGTGTTGCGCTATTGTGCAATAGGTTACCAAAAATTTTCCTTAGTTTCACAATTCATCACAATTTTTCACCTCAAATGCTAAATTTCGGAGTGGGGAGTCGGGAGTTGGGAGTCGGGAGTTGGGAGTGGGAAAC
>DALYIW010000007.1:39479-40998 GCA_031970155.1 Coleofasciculaceae cyanobacterium CTOTU46601
TCGATGGGTTATGGTTTTCAATTTTTTAGCTGAGTGTCTACCGTTTTCTGCTCGATGGAGCAAACAAAGGTGGCGCTTGGTGATTGTGGCTTTCCTAGGGGCGCTAATACTGGGGTGGGGAATGTTGCCTGCTGTGGCTTTGGCTCTCATCGAAGCCCCGGCAGCTACCTCTAAGTCTATCCAGCCTTACTTAGATAAAGTTATCCAGAAAGTTACTGAATTTCGCCTCGATAATGGTCTCAAATTTATTGTTCTGGAGCGACACAAGGCACCCGTCGTATCTTTCTTGACCTATGCAGATGTCGGTGGGGTTGATGAACCTGATGGCAAAACGGGTGTTGCTCACTTCCTAGAGCATTTGGCATTTAAAGGGACAAAGCGGATTGGGACGCGAAACTATGAGGCGGAAAAGCCACTGCTAGATCGATTGGATGAATTGTCTGCACAAATTCAAGCAGCTAAAGCGGCGGGTAAACAGGCAGACGTCGCCAAATTACAGACAGAGTTTACCAAAGTACAGAATGAAGCGATCGCATTAGTCAAGCAAAATGAGCTGGGTCAGATTGTCGAGCAAGCTGGCGGCGTGGGCTTAAATGCAGCAACCTCTACAGATGCCACAGTATACTTCTACAGCTTTCCCTCTAACAAGCTAGAGTTGTGGATGTCTCTGGAGTCAGAACGCTTTCTAGAACCAGTGTTTCGCGAATTTTTTAAAGAAAAAGACGTCATCCTAGAAGAGCGTCGTTTGCGAACTGACAACTCTCCCATCGGTCAAATGATCGAGGCTTTTCTCGATACCGCCTTTAAGGTACATCCCTATCGGCGTCCAGTAATTGGCTATGACCAAGACATCCGCAACCTAACTCGCAAAGATGTCCAACAGTTTTTTGAGACTCACTATGTTCCAAGTGACTTGACAATGGCAGTTGTGGGTGATGTTGACTCAGCGAAAGTTAAAGAACTCGCTCAAGTTTACTTTGGACGCTATAAGGCTAGCCCTGCACCGCCAGGAGTAACCCTTGTTGAGCCACCCCAACAGCAAACGCGGGAAGTGACATTACAATTAGCTTCGCAACCCTGGTACATAGAGGGATACCATCGGCCGGCAATCAAACATCCCGATCATGTGGTTTATGAAATTATCGGGCGTCTGCTAAGTGATGGTCGTACCTCTCGCCTCTACAAGTCTTTGGTAGAGCAAAAACAGGTAGCCATTTCTGCTGAAGGCTTTAGTGGCTTTCCAGGAGATAAATATCCAAATTTGGTGTTGTTATATGCGCTAACAGCACCGAAACATACAGTCGATGAAGTGGCGACGGCATTGCGTGCTGAGATTGATCGACTCAAGACAGAACCTGTCTTGCCACAGGAGTTGGATCGAGTGAAGACACAAGCGCGTGCTGATTTATTGCGATCGCTTAATTCCAATTCCGGCATGGCACGAAGCTTGGTGGAGTACGAGGTAAAAACCGGAGACTGGCGTAACTTATTCAAAGAAATAGAAGCGATCGCCGCCATT
>DALYIW010000007.1:41008-69017 GCA_031970155.1 Coleofasciculaceae cyanobacterium CTOTU46601
CCCCAGCCGATGTTCAGCGCGTAGCTCAAGCCACCTTCACACCAGAAAATCGTACTATCGGACGCATTCTACCCAAAGCAAGTTAAGGACTGAGCAATGCAGCCAAAAGGAAACTCCCAAAAGCCAAAAATAAGCGTTGACTCAGTAAGAGAAGGTTTAATTAGTCTGAGTCAGAGATTTACACGCAGCAATCAACGTCAACGGCAGAAAGCACAAGGAACTATCAATCCTTCATCCCTCATCCCTCATCCCTCATCCTTTCTTAATCAAAGGTATTGGTCACTTCGTCGCTGGGTAGGGCTACTGGTAGTAACGATGTTACTAGTTGTTTTGTCGCGTATACCCGCTGCCGCTGCCACCCCACAGCATTACACCGAGTTAGAGTTTCCTCCCCTGCCAGAGATTAAGCTACCGGAGTATACGCGCTATAAGCTGGATAACGGGATGGTCGTGTATCTTATGGAAGACCATGAACTGCCTTTAGTTGGCGGCACGGCCTTGATTCGTACTGGCGATCGCCTCGAACCAGCAGAAAAAGTCGGCTTGGCTGGGTTAGTTGGAGAAGTCATGCGTACTGGTGGCACAACTGAGCATTCAGGGGACGAACTCAATCAGCTTTTAGAACAACGGGCGGCTTCTGTAGAAACTGGTATTGGTACGACATCTGGCAGTGCTAGTTTCAGTGCCTTGGCTGAAGACTTGGATATGGTGTTTGATTTGTTTGCCCAAGTGATTCAAAAGCCTGTGTTTGCTCCAGAAAAGCTGGAGTTAGGCAAAAGGCAACAGGCAGGGCAAATTGCTCGTCGTAATGATGACCCCAATGGAATTGCCGGACGTGAATTTAGTAAACTCATTTACGGTGACAAAAGCCCCTACGCTCGCACGGTAGAGTATCAGACGCTCAACAATATTTCCCGTGAAGATTTGGTAGCGTTCTACGAGAAATATGTTCATCCTGAAACTATGATTTTGGGTATCATTGGGGATTTTGATTCTGCCAAAATGCGATCGCGCATTCAAGAGAAATTCGGCAACTGGAAAGTAGCATCCAAAGCACCACAGCCTACGGTGCCACCAGCCTCCCAGGCAAAGCAAAACGGTGTCTTTTTCGTCAATCAGCCCCAACTGACTCAGAGTAATGTTCGGATTGGACATTTAGGCGGTGAGTTAAACAATCCCGACTATCCGGCGCTGTCAGTTTTGAATGGGATCATGAACGGGTTTGGCAGACGATTGTTTAATGAAGTGCGATCGCGTCAAGGTCTAGCCTACTCCGTCTTTGGCGCGTGGAATCCCGCCTATGACTATCCCGGTGTATTCATAGCTGGAGGACAAACTCGCTCAGATGCGACAGTACCTTTCATTAAAGGTATCCTCTCCGAAATTGAGAAACTCCGTACTGAACCTGTGACACCAAAAGAACTGACTTTTGCAAAAGATGAGGTTCTTAACTCCTTTGTTTTCAACTTTCAAGACCCTGGTCAAACCTTATCGCGACTGATGCGCTACGAATATTATGGTTATCCTGCTGATTTTCTCTTCCGCTATCAGCAAGGTATCAAAGCTACAACGATTGAAGATGTTCAGCGCGTCGCCAAAAAATATCTACAGCCCGATAAATTGGTCACTTTAGTAGTCGGTAATGCCTCTGCTATTGTGCCTCCTCTCACAACGCTTTCTCCTGACGTGACATCGTTAGACATCACAATTCCAGAGCAAAAAAGCAGCTAATGCTTAGTAGTTAGGCACCACTGATGAAATAAAAACATTTCTTCCCCAACTCCCGACTCAAGGGCTCCCGACTCCCTATTTTCAAGACAGGCGTCATGCCCCAGAAAGCCGCCACCAAAAATGATGCATAGCTTTTCTTGCCCGACTCCCGACTCCCGACTCCCTATTTTCTCTAGATGGATACAAAAAGCGAGTTTCTTGCGAAATCAACCTGACAGCAATTGATTAATTGATTAACGACAAACTCATTACAGCAATCTCAGATAGTTCATGAACAGGTAGTGTGGGCGTAAAAGTTCGCGTGGGCTTCCCAACTCACCATACATTCACAAGCTAAATAGGATTGCTGTAGCAGTTGAGTCTTAGGAACACCGTTGTTAATCCTAGATTATGCAGACAGTCAACCTAACGCCATTGCAAGCACTTTTCAAGAGTGTCTTGTTGGTTGCACAAGCTGCGCCCATCGAGCTACGTAACCTGGTATTACTGAATTTGCTTACAGGGGCTAGCCCTGCAACCTTACTATTCTTTGGCAAAGTTGTCATTGACCAGACATCGCTGCTGCTAAAACAAGAAGTTAGCACCAATATCGTTGATACAGTTTTCTCGCATCCAATCCTGCTATGGAGCATGATCGCGATTATTTGCATTAATCTTTTACTTGGAGCGCTCTATACATTCACGGTTTTTGTGGTGTCTAAGTTAGAAGACAGGATAGAGGGTTCAGTACAGGGGCGCGTTTTACACAAAATTGCAACCTTTGATGACATTGCCTTATTTGAAAATCCTCAGCTTCTCAACATCGTGCAGCTAGCCGAGAAAAGTATTGAGAAGCTACAGCGGCTGACATTTACGCTCAGCACCATGCTAACGGGCTTTTTTGCCCTAGTTCCAGTTGTTTTATACTCTGCCATGATCGCTTGGTGGGTACCCTGTGTATTGTTTCTTGCCTCCACACCCTCAATTTGGGTGCAAATGCATTACCGGAAGAAAATTTGGGGAACTGAGGCTACCCAAGCCCCTATCACCCGTCAAATGAACCTGTATGCCAAAGTAATGACGGATGAAGCTTACGCCAAGGAACTGCGATTGTACAAGCTACAACCACTGTTACTAGAACGGTGGAATGGGTATTTCCAGCAATCCTTCAACGAGATGCAGCAAATCCGGAAACGGGGGACGCTAGCAGTGATTGGTTGGTCTTTCATCAGTGGATTCGGTACAGCCTTGCCCTATGTTTATGTAGTGAGCGGAGTTTTGAGGGGCGTTTATACTCTCGGTGACTTGGCACTTTATGCGGGTTTAATTTTTGAGGTGCGCCGAAGCCTGATTTTTGTCATTGCCTCAATGGCTCAGTTATATGATATTGCTCTCGGTACCAGTCCAATTTTCCAGCTGCTGCAACTCAAGCCTCAACTGCAAATGCTGCATTTAGAAGGCGGGAAAAATACCAATTCCACAAAACCAAATTTGTCTAACAGTGAGATACAGCTAAAAAATGTCTCATTTGCTTATCCAGGTAGTGACAAAAAGGTTCTTGAAGATATCAACTTGACGATTCAACCGGGCGAGATGATAGCGCTAGTGGGGGAAAATGGAGCTGGGAAAACCACCCTCGCAAAGCTTCTGTGTCGCCTGTATGACCCTCAAAGTGGTGCGATTGAGTGGAATGGTCAGGATTTGCGTTCATTTGAACTCGATGCTTTACGAGAGCGGATTGCTGTAGTGACGCAAGATTACGCTCGTTTTCCAGTGGCAGTGCGCGAAAATATCGCTTTTGGCGAACTCTCTCAGCTAGATGACAACCATGCAATTAATTGTGCTGCCAAAGAAGCTGGAATTGCTGCTGTGATTGAGCGTTTACCGGAAGGTTTAGATACCATCCTGGGTAAACAGCTAGATGGTGGTGTTGACTTATCTGGGGGTCAATGGCAAAGAATTGCGATCGCTCGTGCCTTAATGCGACGCTCTCAAGCTGAACTGTTAATATTTGACGAGCCAACTGCTGCTCTCGATCCGAAGACTGAACACGAAATTTACACTATTTTCCGTGCGATCGCCCCAGAAAAAATCACTGTTATCGTCAGTCATCGACTAGCCTTAGCGAAAATGGCAGACCGCATCGTCGTGATGGAAAACGCTAAAATTCTTGAAATCGGGACTCATGATGAACTCATGCTGTTGGGTGGACAATACTCCATAATGTTCAATCGTCAAGCCAGTAGCTATGTTTAACAGCCGCCATTAACTAATAACAAAAATAGGGGACGAACCTGTCCCCATCAATTGCTCATAAAAATTTCAGAAATGCATCAATAACTGTCCTCCAGAATTTTAGAGTAAGACAGGCGACGCTAAACTCAATTGATGCCTAACTGTGCTACAGGTAATCAGTTACAGTGACGACCTTTAGAGCTACACTCTTTATCCCAACATCGTTCCAGAAGTTGAATTCTGTAGAGATACGCAAAACGAGTTGGATTGAGAACGAATTGATTTTTGGAACAAAAGAGGGGTTGGTTGAGAAATTGCCAGAGCGGAAATCTGAGCTTGATGGGTTCTTGATTCATTTGGAAAAAAATGTTACAGAAAAGTTTTAACTCATCTCACGACTAAATTACGTGGGATGCAAGAGTTGTTTGTTGTTTGTTGTTTGTATTTTTTAAACATTCAACTAACAACAACTAACCAAGTCGGTGACTGGCGTCCCTTTCACTCCTAATCAGGATGTGAGCTTCCGGCCGACTTTGTGTGAGACACGTTGACATTCTTGCTTGGATGTACTAATAGGGTGTGAATTAGCCAACCTTGCCACATTGTCTAGTGCATCGTCCTGGTGAGGATTATGGAACACTGAAACAGTTTTCTACCCATACATGTAGTTTCCCGGAAGCTGAGGAAAATTCTAGTGTCGAAGTATAAGCCTAAGAACTTACGCTGTTTGACTTGGAAAATACAACTTATCGGATTAATACCTCAGTTGAAAACTTTACATAGTCATACTTTTTCTATTGTGATGAGCTACATTTTAATGTCAAGAGGTCACAGAGTAAGGGGAGAAAATATAAAGACTTATCATGATTATTTACCTTTACCCTTCTCTTGTGATATGTACTTGATAAAAACGGAATAAAACAGCCAGATAGACCAGTTGCACTAGTTTTACAGCACCTTCTTTCTAAGATTAAACTAAGCCGATGAAGAACTTGTGAAGAGAAGCTCTTAGGTATTTCTTAATTTTGTAAAGCTATTTGTGCCAGTCGAGAGAAAGAATGTAAATTTCAAAAAATCTTTGATAATCGACGTAGACGTAACGGTTAGCGCACATCCAGTAACTACGGATACAAGGTATTGCCAGTATCTGGGTCAAAGACAAATAGCTGATCGAGGTCGAGTTGAACACTGAGGCGATCGCCTGGACGCCCTCGCCAATCTGAGGAGGCCTGGACATTCAACAGGGTATCCGATTCCGGCAAAGAGCCACGGATTAATGTTTCCCGTCCCAGCGGTTCTACAACATTCACCTCAATCAGTAGCTGATTATTTGTCTGTGTGTCCATCAATGCCGCAAGTTCTATGTGTTCCGGGCGAATTCCCACATCAATCGTTTGTTCTGGAGCAAGTTGCATTTTGGTCTGAAGTGCTTGAGGACAGGTTAAAGACTGACCACTTACCTGAAAGTCATTACCTGTATAGATTGCCCGAAAAACATTCATCGGGGGATTACCTAAGAAAGTGGCTACCATGCGGTTTTCCGGTTTGGCATAGATATCTTGAGGGTTGCCGATTTGTTGAATCCGACCCCGTTCTAACACCACAATTTGGTCAGCTAGTGTCATTGCTTCTACTTGGTCGTGAGTGACGTAGATAGTAGTGATACCAACACGTTGATGCAACTGCTTTAGTTGTGCTCTAGTGTCATCTCGTAACTGGGCATCAAGATTCGAGAGAGGTTCATCCAGCAAGAAAACTTTGGGTTCGCGAGCGATCGCTCTACCGAGTGCCACTCGCTGTTGTTGCCCCCCAGATAGTTGCTTGGGTTTGCGGTCTAATAGATGAGAAATATCAAGCGATCGCGCCACCCTTTCCACCCGTTCCTCAATCGTTTTAGCCTCCGCTTTCCGCATCCGCAGACCAAAGGAGAGATTTTGGGCTACCGTCATATGAGGATAAAGGGCGTAGTTCTGAAACACCATTGCCACATCCCTAGCCCTAGCTGGAACACTATTGACTAACGTATCTCCGATATAGAGATTGCCATCAGTTGCTGATTCCAAACCAGCAATCATTCGCAGAATAGTTGATTTGCCACAACCCGATGGCCCAACTAAAACCCAGAATTCTCCATCCGGCACCTCAAAGGAAATGCCCTCAATCGCCGTGACATCTTCAAATTTGCGGGTAATCCCTTCTAATCGAACATTTGCCATTGGTGAGTAATCAGTAGTCAGTGGTCAGTGGTTAGTAAACCGTGATTTCACGTAAACGGTTTTCAGGCACGTCTGTGGCAATTCAGTGCTTTCTCGGTCGAAAAGTCTTTGTAAGAGTAGTGACAATGAAAAATTCGATTCACCTTAGCAAGAGTAGACGTGACAGCGTTTTTACTTCATTGGTATGCGATCGCGTTTGTCTCTCGCGGGTTGAAGTTCAGGACTGCTGCGTTTACGCTCTCCAAGCGGGGCACCCTGCCTTCAGAGGTTCGCTTTCGCGACCATCGACAAGCTTGGTCTAGCAGTTTGTCAGAAGCTCGTGGAGCCTCATAGAGGTTGTATTTGGGTAGAGTCAACACTAAAAGTAGACGCAAAATTTCACTTTACTATCCTACAAAAAAAGCAATGAACTCATGAAGCGAGATTTTTCCTTTAAGTCAGTTTCATTTAGGTATGCAACAATCACTTGGTCTATTGAGAAAAAGACGGCGGTGATGCTGGGACTAGCCTCAGTTATCTTAGTGTCACTCAATTTCATTTTTTACTGGAGTTTTATCAAACAAAAAGAAACATCAGAACGAGTCAATCAAAGCCAGCAAACTCTTCAAAAAATTCAAGGCATCTTGTCTGCCATTAAGGATGCTGAAACGGGTCAACGAGGCTATTTACTCACAGGAAGAGAAACCTACTTAGAACCTTACAATAGGGCGATTAAGACCATTAATCCGCAAATCAAAGAACTAAAAAGTTTATTATTTTCTGATTCTATCCAACAGCAACAACTTTCAATCATTGAACCTTTAATTCAAAAAAAAATCACTGAACTAAAGGAGACGGTTGACCTGAATAAAAACCAGAATATCAAAACGGCGAAACAGATAGTTTTGACTAATCAGGGGCAAGAATTCATGGTTCAAATCCGAATAGTCATCCAGAAAATGGAAAGTCAAGAAAGTAAGAACTTACAAACTTGGCTCAAGGCGAAAGATGAGAAAGCCCAGAAAGCACAGATACTATTCTTAGTAGGCATAGTGCTGAACTTCGTGGCGTTTTATCTAGTTAGTCAAGCTATCCAGCAAGAGACTAATGAGCGTAGGCAAGCTGAAGCATTATTTAAACAGCTTAATGAAGAGCTAGACTCAAAAGTTCAAGCTCGGACAGCCGAATTGAAAGAAGTAAATAGCAATTTGTTGCTTTCTAACCGAGAACTAGAACAGTTTGCCTATGTAGCATCCCATGATTTACAAGAACCACTAAGGGCAGTCAATAGCTATACACAGCTTCTAGCGCGAAAATATCAAGGTAATCTCGACGCCAAAGCAGATAAGTATATCGGCTACATCGTGGAGGGATCTACCCGAATGCAGCAGTTGATCAACGATTTACTGGAGTTGTCACGGGTAGGAACGCGCTGTAAAGAGTTGAAACTAACTGCCTGTGAGACGGTGCTGAGTCAGGTATTAGATAATTTAAAAGTTGCGATCGCCCAAAACGATGCCTTGGTAACTCATGACCCCCTACCAACAGTGATGGGAGACCAAACACAACTGATTCAACTATTCCAAAATCTGATCAGCAACGCTATTAAGTTTCGCGGCAAGGAACCACCGCGAGTGCATGTCTCGGCAGTGCAACAGGAAAATGAGTGGGCTTTTCAAGTTTGTGATAATGGAATCGGTATGGAGGCAGAATACTTTGAACGCATCTTCATGATTTTCCAACGCCTGAATTCTCGTAAAGAGTATCCTGGCACTGGCATTGGTCTAGCCATTTGTAAGAAAATTGTGGAACGTCATGGGGGGCGTATCTGGGTGGAGTCTACTGTAGGGATTGGCACAACATTTCACTTTACCTTAAATCGCTATGAATATTAATACTCCAGTGAGACCCGTTGAAATTCTGCTTGTGGAAGACTCAGAGAGTGATGCCGAACTTACTGAAGAAGCTCTCACTGAAGGCAAAGTACTCAGTAACTTGCACTGGGTTGAAGATGGTGTAGACGCTCTAGCCTTCCTCCGTCAGCAAGGAAAATATACCAATGCACCCCGTCCCGATTTGATTTTGCTCGACCTCAATTTACCGAAAAAAGATGGGCGGGAGGTTCTAGCCGAAGTCAAGGCAGACAAGAGTCTCAAACTCATTCCTGTTATCGTTCTGACTACTTCAGCAGCTGAAAGAGATATTCTCAAAACCTACGAACTGAATGGAAACTGCTACATTACTAAACCGATTGATTTGGAGCAGTTTATCAGTGTAGTAAAGCGGATTGAAGAGTTTTGGTTAGCTTTAGTTAGACTGCCATCTGAGTAAGTTTTTGTCATTAATCATTGAATAAAAACTGATGATTTGTTTTGAGGTTTAATTAAGTTCTAACATAAAATATGAATAAATAAGGAGGAATTTTATATTTTTCTAAGTAGCAAGAAATAGTTATTCAGGACTAATTTTTTAATAATTAAGGAGCAAAAAAATGATTTTAAATTACTAGAAAAAACAATACTTTGTTGCTTAAAGTTAATTATAAAAGTAAGAAAACATGGACAGTATGCCTTTAAACCTACTTTTGGTAGAAGATAATCCGGCTGATGCTGACCTGCTACAGGAAATTCTCGACGAAGCCAATGAGACTGAGTGGTCGCTAGTTCATGTTGAAACGCTTAAAGAAGCGCTTAAATGTCTGAATGAAACCCCGTTTGACGTGGTACTGTTAGACTTGTCATTACCCGATAAACAGGGATTAGATACAGTCCAAAAAACCTATCAAGTGGCACCGGATTTGCCAATTGTGGTACTGACTGGTCTGAATGATAAAGTCATCGCCATAGAAGCGTTAAGGCAGGGAGCGCAAGACTATCTAGTCAAGGGTAAGATTGACAGTAACTTGCTGGTTCGTGCGATTCATCATGCGATCGAACGAGCACAAACGTTGAAGAGGCTACGCCAAAGTGAAGAGCAGTTGCAACGCCTCAATGAAGAACTAGAATGTCGAGTCGAAGAGCAAACCAATGAGTTAAGGCAAAAAAATCAGTACCTGCAAAGCGAAGTTGCCGAACGTCAGCGTTTGGAAGAGGAACTCCGTCAGTCTCTGGCTAAAGAAAAAGAACTTAGCGACCTCAAATCGAATATTATCTCGGTAGTTTCTCATGAATATCGCACCCCGCTGACAAGCATCCTTACTTCGGCAGAATTACTCCAACACTACGGTGATCAATGGTCCCAAGAGAAAAAGCAGCGTCATCTTGACCGAATTCAAATCTCGGTTAAACATTTGACCCAGTTAGTTAGTGATGTGCTGTTAATTAGCAAAGCTGAAGCGGGGAAACTGGAGTTTAACCCAGTACACCTAGATTTAGCGATGTTCTGTAGCGAACTGGTGGAAGAATTACAACTCGCAACCAAGACTGAACACAACATCAACTTCAAAAGTTATGGTTCATGTAAGGATGCAAGTCTTGATGAAAAACTGCTACGGCAATTTATTAGTAATTTACTCTCGAATGCGATCAAGTACTCCCCTGAAGGGGGAAACATCCAGTTTGACCTGACTTGTAGGGATGATACGGCAATTTTCTGCATCCAAGATCGAGGTATTGGTATTCCCCTAGAAGACCAAGCGCAGTTGTTTGAGCCATTTTACCGGAGTCGGAATGTTGGTACTATTTCCGGAACAGGGTTAGGGCTAGCAATTGCCAAAAAATGTGTGGAACATCACGGGGGTCAGATTGCTGTAGAGAGTGAAGTTGGAGTGGGGACAACGTTTACGATTAGACTGCCACTGCGTAGAACTTATATAAATCTCAGCTAAGGCCATCGCTTTTTCTGGGCTAGGACTTACGCTTTCTTGACCTTTGAAACGCCATATGTAAGGGTGAACGGCCGTTCACCCCTACTGTATGTGGTGTCCATGCGTCAGTCCTGTTGGCATACAGTGAATTAAAGACTACTATCTCTTTAAAGACAGGCCCAGTGCTGGCTAAAAACAAGTCCACTCTCCCTACATTTAGATAAGCGATAGAAAAGCGATGGCAAAATTGAAAGCAGCGATCTTAGCTGCTCAAACATTAGGTGAATTGCACGCTCTGATGGAAGACTACTCTTATATGGAGTTTATGCAGATCTACAATCAGTTGACGCCAGAGCAACAGGCAAAACTTAACGTTATAGATGAACGTGATAGCAAAGCTCAAATGTTAGCAATTAACACAGGGAAAGCTCCAGTGGCTGAAGGTAATACCAACGCTACTACTTATCGGCTTCGCCAGAGAACCACAGTATCAGGAAAGAGTAGTTGGAGCTGCCACAATCGGTCTAAGCTCAGTCTATTGAAGTAATCTCGTCCTTAAACCACGTTAAAAAAGATAGTTGTTCTGGTATAATGGAGGGTTGGTAAAAGCAAATACCCTGGAATTGGCAATTGATAATCCAGGGTTGCTCTACGGTGCAACAGTTTTTACAACGTTGCGGGTTTATCATCAATCACTAGAGAGTCCGCTAACCAATTGGAGAGGTCACTGCGATCGCCTTTTTTCAAGTTTGCAAGCCTTCGGTTGGCAGCTACCTGACATCGGACGATTGCACGACGGGGCACAAACCTTGAGCGCCTTTTATCCAGTTGTAAGGATCACAATTTTTCCCGATGGACGGGAGTGGATCACAGGGCGGAGTCTCCCCTCTGACTTAGCACAACGCCAACAACTTGGGGTAAGGGCATGGCTGGCCGATGCTCCTGAATATCGCCGATCGCTTCCTGCTCACAAGACGGGTAACTATCTAGCCGCTTGGCTAGCCCAACAAGCTTCGCGGCAACTGGGAGCAGCTGAAGCAATTTTGGTGGATGCTGATGGTAATTGGCTAGAAACTAGCACTGGCAACCTCTGGGGCTGGAAAGACAGTGGCTGGTGGACGCCGCCATTAACAGCAGGACTATTACCAGGAGTTGTGCGATCGCAACTGAAGGTCTGGCTCAAAGCTCAAGGCTCATCCGTTCAAGAGATGCCTTGGGATAGTAAACTGGTGCAAGAATTTGAAGCGATCGCCTACACCAACAGCGTTGTGGAACTTATCCCCATCCACACCGTCCTTCAAGAACACACCACTCTCACCTATGACCCATTTCACTCCACTCTAGAGCAATTGCGAAGCTTATTTTGCACCGTATACCATAAAGATACGAGCAATTGATGTAAACCTCTTCTAGAGCTAAAACTTCGTAATTAATCCTGAGAGACGTTAACATTAGTTAATATAACAAGCTCATCAGATGTTCCCCATCCTAAGTATTAGGAGGAGTTAAGTAGTGAATAAAAAGTGGAGAAACGCAGGGCTGTATGCACTGCTAGCAATAGTAGTCATCGCTTTGGCAACAGCATTTTTAGACGACAAACCAACCCAAAAAGAGACCTGGAAGTATAGCAAGCTGATTGAGGAAGTTCGAGCCAAGAAAGTTGAGACGGTTAAACTCAGCGCTGACCGAACCAAGGCACTGGTTACCTCTCAAGAAGGTAAACCAGTCCTGGTCAACTTACCCAATGATCCACAGCTGATTAACATCCTCGCCGAAAATAATGTAGATATTTCGGTTCTGCCCCAGAGTGATGAAAGCTTCTGGTTTAGAGCATTAAGCAGCCTGTTTTTCCCAGTATTGCTGCTAGTTGGATTGTTTTTCTTGCTGCGACGTGCCCAAAGTGGCCCTGGTTCTCAGGCGATGAACTTTGGTAAGTCCAAAGCCAGAGTACAGATGGAACCTCAAACCCAGGTAACCTTTGGAGATGTAGCTGGCATCGATCAAGCTAAGTTAGAACTCAACGAAGTTGTTGACTTCCTCAAAAATGCCGATCGCTTCACGGCTGTTGGTGCGAAGATTCCTAAGGGTGTTCTGTTAGTTGGACCTCCAGGTACTGGTAAAACTTTGCTGGCGCGTGCTGTTGCTGGTGAAGCGGGTGTTCCCTTCTTCTCCATTTCAGGATCTGAGTTCGTCGAGATGTTCGTAGGTGTTGGTGCCTCTCGCGTTCGTGACTTGTTTGAGCAAGCTAAAACCAACGCACCGTGTATCGTATTTATTGATGAAATTGACGCCGTAGGTCGTCAACGGGGTGCAGGATTAGGCGGCGGTAACGATGAACGGGAGCAAACCCTCAACCAGTTGCTCACTGAAATGGACGGCTTCGAGGGCAATACTGGCATTATCATTATTGCTGCCACGAACCGCCCAGATGTTCTGGATGCAGCACTGTTGCGTCCTGGTCGTTTTGACAGACAAGTGGTTGTGGATCGTCCGGATTACGCAGGGCGTCTGGAAATTCTCAATGTCCATGCTCGCGGTAAGACTCTGGCGAAGGATGTGGATTTAGAGAAGATTGCCCGCCGTACTCCAGGCTTTACAGGTGCTGATTTATCAAACTTGCTTAACGAAGCAGCTATCTTAGCGGCGCGTCGCAATCTCACTGAAATCTCAATGGATGAAGTGAATGATGCGATCGATCGCGTACTGGCAGGCCCAGAGAAGAAAGACCGAGTGATGAGCGAGAAGCGCAAAACTCTAGTAGCTTATCACGAAGCTGGTCACGCCTTAGTGGGTGCTTTAATGCCAGATTATGACCCAGTACAAAAAATTAGCATTATCCCTCGCGGTCGTGCTGGTGGTTTAACCTGGTTCACGCCTAGCGAAGATCGGATGGATTCAGGTCTATATTCTCGCTCTTATCTACAAAACCAAATGGCAGTAGCCTTGGGTGGTCGAATTGCTGAAGAAATTATCTTCGGTGAGGAAGAAGTAACTACAGGTGCCTCGAATGACTTGCAACAAGTTACTCGTGTGGCGCGTCAGATGGTGACTCGCTTTGGAATGAGCGATCGCCTTGGTCCTGTCGCCCTGGGACGCCAAAATGGTAACGTATTCTTGGGTCGGGAGATTGCTACAGACCGAGATTTCTCTGACACTACTGCTGCCACCATTGATGAGGAAGTGCGTAAGCTGGTTGATGAAGCCTACAAACGCGCCAAAGATGTGTTGGTGAGCAACAAGGGCATCCTTGACAAGCTATCAGCCATGCTGATTGAGAAGGAAACAGTGGATGCAGACGAACTGCAAGAACTGTTAGCGAATAATGATGTGAAGATGGCGGCGATCGCGTAGAACTCTATAAGTAGGGGCACGATACCAAAGTCCCTACAAGTAACTTCATCATTGTGTTTAACTGGGGTAGCGTACTTGTACGCTGCCCTTTTTGCTGCCAGTTAATGACCAAAATCCACTGCCACTGCCTCATCTCTTCCCAAAAACATCAACTTCCTCCCATTTCAGGGCTAATCCAGTTTGTTGAGATAAATCGCAGCGTTCCAGATAAATACGGGCAGCTAAATCGCGGTCATTGACTTGCAAAACCTGCTCAAAGTACTGCCGTGCTGCGATGAATTTCTCCTGGAAATAGAGCCAAACGCCCCGTTCAAAAGCAGATTTGGTCTGGGTTTTGAGTTCTTTAAGAAGCTGAGAGTCGCCGTCGTAAATTTCAAATATAGCCACAGGAGCCTGTTTCCCTCTGATCGTCACTCGGTCAAGAAATCGGCAAGTGTATTTTTGAGGGTCATCGAGTTGAGACAGAGTTTGTACGCTAACAATAACCCCTGCTCCGTAGAGTTTGGTTAACTGTTCTAAACGAGACGCCAGGTTCACCGCATCGGCAATCACAGTACTGTCTATCCGTTCTTCTTCTCCTATGATGCCCAGCATTAGGCTGCCGCTATGAATGCCAATGCCGATCGCAATGGGTAGGTAGCCGTTGTTTCGGCGATATTCATTATAAATTGCTACCTGCTTTTGCATTTCAATCGCTGCCCCCACGGCATCATCAGCGGTTTCAGGAAACAGAGCCATAATCGCATCGCCAATATATTTATCAATAAAGCCATTGTGCTGGCGGATAACTGGCCCAACCTGGCGTAAGTAAGAGTTGATAAAATCAAAGTTTTCTTGGGGAGACATGCTTTCCGACATGCTGGTAAACGAGCGAATGTCAGCAAACAAAATGGACATTGCTGCTTGCACCGAGTCCCCTAATTTGGCATCAACGATACTTTCTTTATGCAGAAAGTGCAAAAATTGACGAGGTACAAATCGTGCAGAAGCTTTGGCGATTTTTGCCAGTTCTCTTCTGCTTTCTTCCAGCTTTTTGAGAGCACGAAATGCCCTCAATGCCGTGACTATAGCTGTAAAAAGTTTGCGAGTAGTTAGTTCAGTTTTAGTTTTATAGTCATTAATATCGTAGTGAATAATCACTACATCTTCTGGAGCTTGTCCCGGCTGACCCGTGCGTAAAATAATCCGCACTAATGAATTACCTAAAACATCTCGGATATATTTCACCACCTCCAAGCCTGCATCATCGGCTTCCATAACCACATCGAGTAAAATCAGGGCTGTATCCGGGTGTTCTTCGATTAACGCTTTAGCTTCTTCCCCAGAGTAAGCACTAATAAAAATTAAGGACTTACCCTCAAAGGTAAAATCATTCAGCACCAGTTTAGTGACATTGTGAATCTCGGCTTCATCGTCTACTACGAGAATTTTCCAACTGTCTCCGGCGGACATAAGTAGCTCGCTGGTGTTGGGGAAAATTAATTGATCCGCATCGAGATTTGTAGCAATTAATTGCTCATGGTCTTCATCAGCAAAGGCTAATTCATCATCGTCTTCATCAGCAAAGATTAATTCATCATCGTCTTCTTTAATCGACATTGTTGTTTGTTATTTGTTGTTTGTTGTTTGTTATTTGTTGTTTGTTGTTTGTTGTTTGTTGTTTGTTGTTTGCTTGCCCTGAGCTTGCCTGCACGGTCGCTGAGCTTGTCGAAGTGGAGCTTTGCCGAAGTGTCGAAGGGTTGTTTGTTGTTTGTTGAGTAGGCTCTCCCGTAGATATGGTGATATGACCAACTGATTAATAAAGCTAAACGCCTACTGGGTAAGGAATTACCCATTACCCATTACCCATTACCCAAAAATGCGGTTTTTCACCACAATGGAAGGAAGAGCTAAAGAGAATGTGTTTTTCCTTTCCTGATTTCATCATTCCATCCTCCGAACCCATGGCGTGAAACTCTTTAACTGCCTTTAATGAGTTGGGATGCCGAACAGAGCGGATGAGTAGATCTAAATCTCTCTCACATGGGGCAACTTAACAGTAAACTTAGTACCTACACCCACTTGACTGTTACATTCAATCGTACCATTGAGTTTTTGGGTGACCAAGTTGTAGACAATATGTAAGCCCAAACCGCTACCCCCTTGACCCCGTGAGGTGGTAAAGAATGGGTCAAAGATTTTACTTAAGTTCTCCTGGGAAATACCTTTGCCATCATCAGAGTATTCCAAGATCACCTGCTCACCCTCTAGTTTAAAGTCAAAAACTAGATGTCCGGCATCCTCTAGAGAGTAGGCGTGGGTGAGGGAGTTCATGACGAAATTGGTGATAACTTGAGATAACGCACCTGGGTAAGTTTGCAGTGCGATCGCTTCATCTCCTTTGATTACCACCTGATGATGAGTAGTTCTCAGTTTAGGTTTCAGAGGAAGTAATACTTCGGATAGATACTGTTTGAGGTTAAATGTGCGTTGTTCTTCTGTGGACTGATCGACGGCTACTTGCTTGAAGCTAGAGATTAAGTCAGCAGCACGGTTGAGATTGCTCAAGACCATGGTACTGCTTTGCATGGCGGTATCGAGAAACTTTTCAAGTTGCGATCGCTTCATCTGTCCGCTTTTATACAACTCAAAAAACTCTGTAGTTTTGTCAGCTAGCAAAGAAGCAGCAGTGATACCGATGCCAACTGGGGTATTGATTTCATGAGCAACGCCAGCTACCAATCCGCCTAGTGACGCCATTTTCTCGGATTCTACTAGTTTCCCTTGGGTGGCTTTCAGGTCGTCAAGAGCTTGGGACAGTTCTATGGTACGCTGTTCAACTAATTGCTCTAAGTTCTCGTTGAAACGCTGTAAGTTGGTGTAGAGTTGAGCGTTTTCAATAGACATGGCAACTTGAGAAGATAACAGCTTCAAGAGTTCGACGCGGTTTGGAGTAAAGGCGTCGGTGGTGAGATTGTTTTCTAGGTAGAGGATTCCGCTCAGTTTACCGCGATCGAGCAGTGGGATGCACAAAATTGATTGGGTCTGATGATATTTAATATAAGGGTCATTGGTAAATTTCCCTTGATGGATAGCATCCTTTTTAACGACGGTTTCATGAGTACGAATAACGTAGTTAATGATTGATATTGGTAGGGATGTACAGCCGTGTGTTCCTACAGATTCAATGGGGATGGACTGCAATACCGTAAAGCGATCGCAATCTACTGCTCCTGATGCTTGAATTACCCAATTTCCGTCACTGTTTCCTAACTCTGACTGAGACGGTAAAATCAGGTAACCCAATTGCGCCCCTGCATTTTCGATGAGAATTTTCATTAAGTTTTCAAGTAATTTATCCAGCACAATTTCGCCAGAAATCACTTGAGAGGCTTTGATTACGGTGGCTAAATCTAGCGCTTCACCTGACTGACTGCCACTGGTGGAAGTAGTCGTTGTCTTGGAGGTAGAAGCAATGTTTTTGGTAGTAGATGACTGAGGTAGTAACTGCGGGTATTTAGCTTCTAAATCCTCAACTTTTGCCAACGCTTGCCAGCGCGTGTAGGCGTAGTGTACCTCTTTCATATAGGTTTGAGCAATCTTCCGCCTGCCACGCTCTAGATAAAACTTAGCAGCTAACTCATAAGCTAATGCCTCTTCCTGAATAAATTCATTCTCACAAGCACCAGATATGGCTCGTTCATACAACTCTTCTGCCTCAACAACTTGGCCTAAGACTCGCGCTTTCTCTGCCTCTACCAGATAAAATTTATGCAAGTGATTCATTGGGGCATGATGCGCCCATTTTTGCATCTTTTCTTGGTTGGCGTTAACCCGATTCAGCAAAGCCTCTTTTTCAGAGTTTGAAGCATCAGCAAATACACGTAAATGCGCTAGAGAATCATAGAAATGAAATAGAGGTACAACTACCATCGCTGTCACACCATCTAAATACTGTTCTGCTCTAAGAGCATTTTGTATAGCTTGATTATCCTCACCAAACAAATAACATAAAATAAGTTTATTTAAATAAAGTAAATGAATTCCTAATCTATCATTAGCTTTAATAGCCAGTGGTAGCCATTGCTCCTCGTTGTAGACATCACCTATTAAACGGCTGGGATTGTTAGACCGCCCCAATAAGTTAAGAACTGCCTGCCGAAACATCGCAACCCAATGAAAAGGATTTTCCCGTCTAATTTGACTGATGGCATTACCGTAAGTCGCCATCTTCTGTTCTAAACCTGTAAGTTCGTGACCGATAAAATATGAATGATCGCAGACAAAAAAGGCACAATAACTAGCAAATTCAAATTCTCCAGTTTCCACTCCACTTTGATAGCCTTCATTCAGAATTGGTAGTGTTTCCTTGAAATGTTCTTTCCAGTGCATTACATGAGCACCTAATACCTCCAATGCTCTAGCCTTACCTCTCTTGAGATTTAACTGTTCCACCAAAGTTAAACCCAACTTACCAAATTTATAACCGACCTCAATATCTTGAACAACTCCACATAAGATTAATCCCTGACAAGCATAACTAAATGCCGACCAGGTAGAGTGACCGTGTTTGATAGATAAATTAACCATTGATAACACAACCAGTAACACAAGTTCAGGAGCAGCTATATAGGCAGCAGCACTAATACTAGATAGGATATAGATAGCTGCCTGCGGTTCGGGTTCGGTCATGTCCGGTAAGTTAATTAACTCTTCGATTTCTTGCTCAGAATAGAGGGAAGCGGTTTCCTGGATACCTTTTTGAATATCAAATTGACTTGGCTCTTCTGGTAGTATCACCCCTAACAGCTTCAGCATCACAAGCCCAATTTTAATCGCTTCTTTGAAGTTGCCCTGTGCTCCAGCTGCTTGAATTTTGACATCATAAACTTTTACTTTTTCCAGCACAGTTTTGGCATGGCTTAACACAACCTCTGCCAATTGCTCCATCGCGATAAAGTCCCCGTTGAGGTACGCTGCTTCTACGGCTTCTTCATGTATAGCTAAAGTTAAATCATAGGAATTCTGCCAGCTATTTGTACTCAGGAGTTCTCGCCCCATATGGAAATATTTACTTGCTGCTCCATAAGCTGTTGCTGCTTTGGCTTTCTGACCTGCAAATAGATTCAGTTTGGCGATTTCATCTCGTTCTTGTTGAGAAGTCACAAGTTCAATACTAAGATTGAAATGATCGACGATTTTAAATATTTCCTCTGATAACGACGGAGGGGCGGCATTCTGCAATAACAGGCGAGCTATTTGTAAATGAACGACTTTTTTTTGCGCTTCATCAATCAAGGCATAAGCCGCTTGTTGTACCCGGTCATGTAGAAATTTATAATCTTGAATTAACAGTTGTTCATCTAACTCAGATGTAGGCAGGATTAACCCTGACTGAAGTGCATAATTTAGTACATAGGATATTTCGGACTGTGATTTTTCACTAATGATAGAGAGTGTATTTAAGTCGAAAGATGCCCCGACACAAGCTGCCAAGTGTAAAAGCTGCTGAGTAGATTCTGGCAGTTTTTTGATTTTACCAATCATCAATTCCACCACATTATCAGTAATACCCTTAGCTTCAATATTTGAAATATCCCACTGCCAAAACCCCCTTTTACTTGCTTGTACTTCCTCCTTGGTAAGGGATGATTGAGGAGGGTTAAACGTTAGTAAATTTTCCGTGTACAGAGTTTTGAGAAATTCATTAACAAAGAAAGGATTTCCCTCAGTTTTCCTCACCACCAATTCTGCCAAAGGTTCTACTGCTGCGATGTCACTGTGCAATGTATCAGCAATCAGTTGCGCCATCGATTCTAGTCCTAAGGGCGCTAGAGTAATCAAGTTGACGGTAGCCCCCTCTTGGCGTAACCCATCAAGCATCATCATTAAGGGATGAGTAGAGTTGACTTCGTTATCTCGATACGCGCCAATCAAAAATAAATACTGGGTATCGATATCCGTCATCATCAGTTCTATTAACTTGAGAGTGGCCGAGTCTGCCCACTGCAAATCGTCTAAAAAAATGACTAAGGGATGCTCTTTTAAGCAAAATGCCCGGATGAAGTTTTGGAAGACGAGATTAAAGCGATTTTGAGATTCTTTTAGTCCTAACTTTGGTACAGCTGGCTGTTCACCGACAATCAGTTTTACTTCGGGAATTACATCAATAATCACCTGACCGTTGGAACCCAAAGCGCGTCTAAGTTTTTCTTGCCATTGCTTTAGTTGTGCTTCACTTTCTGTTAACAGTTGCCGCACTAATTCTTTAAAAGCGCTGATGACCGCTGAGTAGGGAATATTCCGTTTAAATTGGTCAAATTTGCCGGAGATAAAATAACCGCGCTTTTCTGTAATAGGTTTATGAACTTGAGCTACCAGCACTGATTTGCCGATACCAGAATACCCTGCAACAAGCATGAGTTCGATCCCCCCCCCGCCCCCCTTAAAAAGGGGGGAGCTTTCTAAAGCCCCCCTTTTTAAGGGGGGTTGGGGGGATCGTCCTCCCACTGCAACCCGCTCAAATGCTGCCAGTAAGGTTGAAACTTCCGTCTCACGTCCATAGAGTTTTTGGGAAATTTGAAACTTATCAGAAATGTCACTTGAGGCCAGGGGAAACTCTAATATTTCTCCATCAGATTTTAACTGAGTTAGACATGATTCCAAATCCGCTTTGATGCCAAAAGCACTTTGGTATCGCTCCTCGGCCGTTTTTGCCATCAGCTTCATCACGATATCGGCAACCACTTTGGGAATCTTTGAATTAACCTGATGCGGTGATATCGGCACTTTAGCAATATGACAATGTACCAACTCTAGTACATCCGTAGTTTCAAAGGGTAGGTGGCCTGTCAGCATCTCGTAGAAGGTGACACCGAGGGAGTAAAAGTCGGTGCGATAATCGAGTATACGGTTCATCCGTCCCGTTTGCTCCGGCGACATATAGGCTAAGGTGCCTTCTAAAACATTAGGATTCTTCACCGGAGCTTTAGTGAGGATGGGATTTTCGCGGGTTAATTGGGTAGAAATGCCAAAGTCGATGATTTTGAGAATGTCTGTTTCCCGGTTAAAGATAATATTGGAGGGGTTAATATCTTTGTGAATGATATGGGCACTATGAATCGCTGCTAAAACCTCACTTGTTTTGATAGCAATGTGGAGAAATTCCGGTAAGGACATGGAAGCATTAGATCCTACAGGGTCTTTCATCAATTGCTTTAAGGATGATGCACCAAAATCCTCAAGAATGATAACCAAAGTTCTCTGATAGGGTTCTAAGCTATAAGCCTTAACCACGCCATCTAGTTTCAAGTTTCGGGTGATTTCGTATTCCTGTTTGTAGCGAGTGAGTTCCGAAGGTGTGGGATAGTCTGCTTTGAGTACTTTGAGGATAACCAATTGATTATCTTGTTCTCGGATGGCTCGATAGACCAGAGATTTGGTACTTTCGTAGATTTGGGTAAGAATCTGGTATCCGGGAAGGGTAATCATAAGCCACTGCCAAGAAATGGATAGGGTTAGCCAACTCTTAAGTAGAATCTAACTCTCCATTTTCTTGTTATTAGATTTTGTAAACTAGCGCTAAAACACTTAATTTATGTAAGCCAAGAGACGTAATTTATAAATTTGTTCTTATACAATTATCTATAATCTTGTACTTTATGTGCCCTCAGTCTAGAAGACTGGGGCTACACAACCTAAGCCTGTCTGCACAGGCTATTAAGACATCTTTAGACAAAAGTATTAAATAAATAATAGTATAAGTCCTAAAATTTATTGATTTTAAAGGAAATGGTTAAGAGGAAAAAGTCTCGAAGTCCTTTTTTCGTTTACCCTTTCTGATTACAAGTCCCTCTTGCGATGGGTGTTTCAAACAAAAACATATATTAAAAATGAAATTGTAGTAACTATCAGAAAGTAGTGAACTTTATGAGGGTAACGCCTAACCTAGGGTTAGTGTGTATTACAGCGTCTAAAGATGTACGCTATCGCACTATCACGCGCAAGCGCTTGTTGCAGTTTTCGGAGAGTGAACAGGAGGATATTCTCCGGAATTTGTACAAAGAAAATCTACAACGATTGAATCAAGCCATTGATTTTTGCATAGCTAATGAGATAAAGCTTTACCGAATCACTTCTAACCTTTTTCCCTTTGCTGATACCGAGTTGGGTGAAAAGGTTTTGAATGAATTGAATGAAGAACTCCTTCAAACTGGTAATCGTGCAGCTGCTGTTGACATCCGTATAGTAGTGCATCCCGATCAGTTTGTTGTCTTGAGTTCTGATAATCCTGAAGTCGTGGCTAATAGCATTAAAATTCTGACTTATCAGGCGATGGTTATGGATAAGCTAGGACAACCGCGATCGCCTTGGGCAATGATCGAAATCCATGGAGGAAAAAGCGATCGCTCACAGCGTTTAGTTGAAGTTATCCGCAACCTATCCGAAGAAATTCGCTCCCGACTGGCGCTAGAAAATGACGAATATGCTTACAGTGCCGAAGAGATTTTAGCAGTTTGTCGCCAAGCTGGTGTGCCCATGGTATTTGACGCCCACCATCACGTTATCCATGAAGGTTTAGATAGCTACGATGACCCAAGTGTTGCTCAGATGCAAGCCCAAGCACGTACAACCTGGCCCCTCCCAGAATGGCAGTTAGTACATATTTCCAACGGGCGTGAGGCATTTAGCGATCGCAATCATAGTGACTTGATTACCGTAATGCCGAGTTCCTATAGTACTGCTCCCTGGATTGAGGTTGAAGCCAAGCTTAAGGAAGAAGCGATCGCCAAATTACGAGAAGAATGGCTATCTACCGTAACGCCCACTCTGACTTCCGTAAACTGAGGGGAAAACTTCGTATCAAAGTGTCTTAAAGCTTATTTTAAAATAAACCCAAAAACGGGTAGGATGCGTTAATCAAGAGTCACACATCCTACCCGTTTTAAAAGATATTTTTAATTTCCGCCAGAGGGGACAGCTTTGTTATTAATGTTAGAAGCATCTGGCTTATGTTGCCATTTGCCATCGCTTCCTTGCTCGTATTCGACCTTGATACTGTTCCAAGCAACATCACGAGCAGCTTCTTCACTTAGGCCGTCTTCTTTGGCACTTTTAAATGCAGCACGGAAAATATTTTGAGCTCCCTCAGGTAACTCTTGTACTTCAGAAGGTAAGTTATTGACTTGCGTATCTGACATAATTCCACTCCGATTATTTAGGCATGGGATCATCCTAAAAAGCTTGACTGACAAGTTCCTCCTATCTGGGATGTACTTATTGCTTACTTCTAAATCTGTCTGAAGCAGGATGCTAAGTTATGTAAAATTGTAACTTGTTTTACAGAATTTTTACGCCTATGTAGGATGGCGAATTTCTTACAGCTCTAAGGGCGAAATTAGGACTTACGTAAATTTCCTGTTGAAGGACTATATGTAAGGGTGAACGGCCGTTCACCCCTAAGGGCGAAATTAGGACTTACGTAAATTTCCTGTTGAAGGATCATATGTAAGGGTGAACGGCCGTTCACCCCTACTGTATGTGGTGTCCATGGGTAAGTTCTGTAAATAACAACAACCAAATTGGCAGCGTTAACAAAAGACCAATAGAGCCAACCGCTAGCGCTGTAACACTGAGGTGACGATCGAGATTGTAAACTTCTGCAAGCACTAGAGTGGCAAAGGCTGGGGGCATGGCCATTTGTAGGACGATGACCAACAGAGGTGGCCCAGTGATGCCTAGCAGGAATAGCCCAATACCTAGAACTAAAGGAACAAGCAGCATTTTAATGCCTAGAGTTACTGATGCTTGTTTGAGATAGTGACCGGATTTTAACTGACTTAGCCGCATCCCGATTAGTACCAATGAAAGAGCGATCGCACTCCAAGCAACTCCTTGTAGACTCCGTTCAACTAACTCAGGCAGTGGAATCTGACGAAAGCCAAGTCCCAATCCTAAGCTCCATAGTGCTGGATTTTGTAGTATCGCCTGAACTAGCTGCCAGTGACTGTGGGCTTTTCCGCCAAAACGAGCGGCGAGGAGAACCCCTAAGCCATAGGCTCCAATAGTGGTGCCTAGCATGTCATAAAAGAGCGCCCAGCCAAAATATTTCTCTCCTACCAACGCTAGGGTGACAGGATAACCGAGGTAGCCAGTATTGCCTACCATAGACGCCAGGAGGAAACTACCTTGTGCTGGTTTGCTCCAAGCATGAGAGCTATATTTTGTGAGCAATTCTCCAGAGCGCGGCCTACCTTGAACTAGACTTGGCTTTGTTGATAGGCGATCGCTTCCGCTACTGCTACAACCTTCGGCATCGCTACACTCAGGCAGCAGTTCACGCTCTGCTTTGTTAATACTGGCGTGCCCCTGCATCCAAACCCAAGCTAATCCAGCCCCCAATAAAATCGCCATCCATGCTGCTACTGGCGCAATCCAAATGGCTCCGGATAAGTCGGCACGGCGTAGAAAAGTAATAATGCTGACAGGAACTCCAATCCAGAAGAGAAATTGACCAATGAAAGTTGGTACCGTCTGCGGTAAGACTCGTCCCAAAACCCATCCCAGCAAGACACCGCCGCCTAGCTGAATATAAAGCTTAATCAATTGTGTAAAAGCTCCTGGTTGGCTGATAAAAGTCCTGAAGATTCACACAAGGGGCTTTTCAGGATTGTATAGATATAAAATCGAAAAGCCTTTTCTGTTCCGAGGACTTACGTACTCAGCGCTTGATGCACTACCTGTAGAGTTTGTTCTTCAGGTTTTGTATAGTTCTGTTAAATTGTCTCAATCCTCAAAAGTCTTGGTATCCGCCAAATGTCTCAAATCTTCTAGACGATTTGGCGGATTCCTGTAAGGGAGCTTCTCACATCTTTTGACCTTCCTCCTAATCTTGCCAGAAGATGGGGTAGAAAAATCAGTATTGTGAAGCAGTTAGACCTCCTATGGAAAGAGGGAGTAGGGAGTAGGGAGTAGGGAGTAGGGGAAGAAAAGGTATTTACATAGGAGGCGGCGGCTTTCTAGGCCATGACGTCTGTCTTGAAAGTGGGGAGTCGGGAGCTTTTGAGTCGGGAGTGGGGCAAATAGATTCAGTATGGAGCAGACACACTACTCGGCAGCTGATAAACTGGCTCCAGACGAGAAGTCGGTTAAGTTAAGTATTAATTTATTGATTTTCAGTGCAGGAGTGGATTCTTGAATAATGAGGGTCTTCCAGGAAAACCAGCAAAGCTTTCAGTGTCACCAGAAGACGATATTCCGGAGGCGCTGCGAGATACACCAGACATCAAAAACCGATCTTGGTTAAAGCCTGTTTTGCTGATTGGTGGGCTATTAGGCTTAGGAGCGATCGCACTGGGTATCAGTCTGTTTGTCTTGATACCTAAACCCCAGCCAACCGAAATCTCCTCTCAACCGTCAACACCACCCAGCCCAAGCCCTGTCGCTACAGATAATGTTCTGGGACATCTGCCCTACAATGAAGCACCCGCGTCGGAACTGCAACCCATAACCGCCGATGGCCAGATCAAACTTCGTAGGAGTGCCGCCCAAAAATTTCAAGAGATGTCAGCCGCTGCTGGCAAACAAGGCGTAATCTTGGTGCCGATTTCGGGTTTCCGTTCCGTTGCCGATCAGCAGCATGTGTTTTTTGATGTCAAGGTGCAACGGGGACAGGCGGCAACCCAGCGAGCCGAAGTCAGTGCGCCTCCGGGCTATAGTGAACATCACACTGGCTACGCTGTAGATATTGGTGATGGTAATACACCAGCCACCAACCTGAGTCCTACTTTTGAGAAAACCCCTGCATTCAAGTGGCTAGAAAAGAATGCGGCTTACTACAATTTTGAAATGTCGTTTCCCAATGGCAATCCTCAAGGCGTTAATTATGAACCCTGGCACTGGCGCTTTATTGGCGATCGCGACAGCTTAGAAACCTTCTACAAAGCCAAGCAATTAACTCGGCCCTCGTCAACACCACCGATAGAGTCTTCCCCAACGCCTACATCAACACCACCGATAGAGGCTTCCCCAACGCCTACATCAACACCACCGATAGAGGCTTCCCCAACGCTTACGCCAACTCTATCAACAGAAACGTCCCCAACACCTTAAGGCAATGTAGCAAAACCCCTTGAGAGCAAAAGTCATTAAGTGAACTCATTCCTCTAAAAAATGGAGGATGCGAGTGTTATTTGTTATTGGTTGTTTATGGGAGAGCATCCTCAACTAAAGATTATAAACCTTGTACAATACCAACAAATAACAAACGTTCGGCTGAACTTCGACAGGCTCAGTTGCCGCGCTCACGTCGAAGCCAACCAATAACAAACAACTATTCAACTAATGCAGCAAACCGCCCTGAATTTAATTGCTATCGGTATCTTTGGCATGACGCTTTCAACGCTGCTAGCACCGATGCTAAACATCTCACCAGCAATTCCAGCCTTGACAACTCTTGGTGTATTGAGCCTTGCTACATTAGATTCTTTCAGCTTTCAAGGCAAAGGCGTCACCCTGTTGTTAGATTGGCTAGCGGGTACTAGGAGTGAGCATCGCGATCGCATTGTTCGGCATGAAGCGGGTCACTTCCTCGTCGCCTACTTTCTGGGTATTCCCATCACTGGCTACACACTAACAGCATGGGAAGCTTTTAAACAAGGGTTACCAGGTTTGGGGGGTGTTACTTTTGATTCTCAGGCACTATCTCCCAACCCCCTTGATACTGGAGAAATACGATTAACCTTAGAGCGATTTTGCACAGTCTGGATGGCTGGAATTGCCGCTGAAACTTTACTCTATGGTAGTGCCGAAGGAGGTGAAGAAGACAGGCAAAAACTAAGAGAAACCCTGACTTCATTTGGACATCCTGCCAATGAGGTTGTACTAAAAGAACGGTGGGCAACTCGACGAGCTCAAACAATAATTCAGGAACACGAAGCTGCTTATGAAGCGCTCATTGCTGCAATGGAACAACGAGCATCACTAGCTGAGTGTTCTCAAGTAATTCAACAACATTGTCAGGTTAACTTATCTCAGGACTAAAATATGTGAGATGCAAGAGTTATTTGTTGTTTGTTGTTTGTTGTTGGTTGTTTGTATTATTTATAAACAAGTAACAATCACTAACCAACAACTGATGACTAAAGTAACTGGAATGCAAAAGTTATTGATTATTTGTATTCTTCACCAACAACCAACTACCAAAAACTGATAACTAAAGTAACTGGAATGCAAAAGTTATTGATTATTTGTATTCTTCACAAACAACAAACAACCAACAACAAACAACCAACTCTTAAAAACTGTTTTCACCACTAAAAACCTGATTACGACCACTAGCTTTGGCATGAAGCAGATTATGGTCAGCGCGTCGCAGCAGACTTTCTCCTTTTGGGTCATCTGCCGCTGTTAGGGAAGCGAGTCCTAGGCTAATGGTGATTTGAAGCGCTAATGTCTCATTAATATGAAAAGGTTGGTCACTCACCAGGCTTCTCAGACGTTTAGCTACAATTTTGGCGTCTTGAAAGTTGGTCTGGCTCAGAACAATTGTAAATTCTTCTCCGCCATAGCGGAAGATAGTATCCTGAAGCCGCAGATTGTGTTGCAGGCGAGCTGAAAGTAATTGGAGAATGCGATCGCCTACTTGATGGCCATAATTGTCGTTGACGGACTTGAAATAATCCACATCCACCATGATTAAGCTCAAAGGCGTTGCGTATCTGCGGGCACTTTGAATTTGTCGAGGTAACTCCCATTCCATTGCCCGACGATTACTCAATTCTGTCAATGGATCAGCTAACGCCATTGTTGACAAAAGATCGTTTGTCTGCATCAGTTTTCGATAGGCTTTCACTCCTCGTAAGCCTGCCTTAAGTTGTGCCTTCAGTAGTCGGTTAGCCTCAAAAGCCTTTGCTGAATCGCTCATGCCTGCTGAAGTTATTTGTAAGTAAGCATCTGCTCCATTTTCAAGGGCTTCAGCATAAGCTTTTAAGTCCCAATACGAAGCGGGTGCTACTCCTTCATGAGTTATCTCAGATTGGTCGTTTACTAGAATGCAGTATGTCCAACCTAGATTGGTTTGTTCCTTAATTTGATGACAGATTTCCCAACTAATTACCTGTGTCGCCTGCAAAATCAAAATGTCGGGTTGTTTGGCTTGAATTAGTGGTATGACCTCATCAAGATCAGAGGACACCTCGACCGTGCCAGACACAATATTGCGTATCTTGTTAACAAATGTGGCAAGAAACTGCTCATTTCCAACCACCAATACAGAAGCATCCATTTTTGGATGTAGCTCACCAGAGTTAGGGTGTTGACCCTGATTCAACGATGTGTAAACTTTCACCATCAGAAAGTTTTAGCGGTGGAACGTATCAAGCACAAAAAGCAGCGAGGACTCGCGCCCATTCCTTCTAGAGAGAAAAGAGATAACCATCCACAGAAGAGTAATTGGTTGTTGGTTGTTGGTTGTTTGTTGTTGGTTGTTTGTTGTTTGTAAATACATTTTTCAACCTTTAACAATCAACCACTTTTACATGCCAGGTACTGGGAGTTTTGGGGTGAGTTCAATTTGCAGTAAGCCGACGATTGGAACTACCACACTTCAGTAGTGAGAGTTAATTCCTGCGCCAACCGTGTTGGGTATGACCAATAACAGATTAGACACTATAAGCGGAAGCTCACCAAGAAGGGATGAAAATTTCTCTTCTCCCCAACTCCCGACTCCCGACTC